>CBDUWK010000270.1:0-4225 GCA_965370905.1 uncultured bacterium
AATGATGACTAAACAAGGGGCTGCAGCCCCTTGCTCCCATCTACTTCACCACCACAATCCTTTGCACTGCTTCCGCTCTGTAGGTCGGGGGTGTTTCCCCCGATATGGCGGCAGCCTCGAAGGGATGGCTATGCCAAAACATTGCCGCCCTACGGACATCGTATTAGGAAGATATCCATATACATTACTCTCTTCTCTATGGAGAATCTTATCCCCTCTATCTTCCTCCCTCTTTTCCCAAGATTTTGCTTGACTTCCACGTATTACTTTTGTATATTGATATTCAGTCGCAATATCGATTAACGCATCCCCGGAAGAATCTAATATGTTCAAAGGCAGACGACTCAAGCATCTGAACAGAGAGCAGCAGCAATCCCACGGACAGGAACGGGGCCTGCCGGGCGGCGGTCGTCACGGACACCGCTGGGGGCAGCAGCCCCAACCGGGCGAAAAGCTCCTGAGCGACTGCGCTACCGGTGATCTCATCAGCGTGCAGAGAATTTTAAATGGGGGACCCATCCGCCACCGGCTGCTGGAGATGGGCTTGAATCCCGGTACTCAAGTCCGCGTAGTTAGATACGCGCCAATGAAAGATCCAATTGAATGCGTCATAAAGGGGTATCACATAGCTCTGAGAGTGGAAGAAGCGAGACAGGTAATCGTGACGCCGGAAGACAATTAGATCCTCACAAACCCGCCGATCATCCACCTGAAACCATCCGCGTAGCCTTAATCGGTAACCCGAATTCGGGGAAAACTACGCTCTTTAACGCCCTCACGGGAGCTCACCAGCACGTCGGCAACTGGCCCGGCGTAACCGTCGAGAAAAAAGAAGGAACCTGCCGCTACAAGCAGAATACTTTCAGGTTCATCGACCTTCCCGGCACCTACAGTCTAACCGCATTTTCCATTGAAGAACTAGTGGTGCGCGACTACCTCTTCGGCGCGAAGCCGGACGTAGTCGTGCAGGTGGTGGACGGATCCAACCTGGAACGCAACCTCTACCTCACCGTGCAGTTGATCGAGTTGGGCGTTCCCTTAGTGCTCGCATTGAACATGTATGACGAACTGCAGGGTAAAGGACTGGAGATAGACGTCAAACTTCTGGGGCAGCTCTTGGGCAGTGAGGTTGTACCTACGGTCGGGTCAAAAGGTTACGGTATCGGGCAGCTCTTGAAAGCGACAGAGCGAACCGCATTTCAGGACGGAGACGAGCCTGAAAAACGCGACATACGCATCAATTACGGCGAAGACTTCGAAGAGAAAATAGCCCGTTTAGAGAACAGAATTTCCGAGGCTTCAGTATCCGAAGTTCCCTCCCGCTGGCTCGCAATTCGAGTCTTAGAAGGCGACAACGATGCCATGGCCCGGCTGACTCCCCAATTACTTTCAGATGCCGATTTCCATAAGGAGCTCAGCGATTCCACCGAAAGTCTGAATAAACTCTATCCGGAAGGCGTCGAAGAAGTAATCGCAGACCGGCGCTACGGTTTCATCGCCGGCGCTCTGCAGGAAACCGTTGGCCGGATAGGACCGGCACGCCGCGAAGTATCGGAGAAGGTGGACAATTTCCTGACGCACCGCTTCCTGGGAATGCCGCTCTTCCTGTTTTTCCTCTGGCTGCTTTTCCAGGGGACTTTTACCCTTGGCGCACCGCCTATGGGCTGGATCGAAACGGGTGTTGGATGGTTGGGAAACCTCATGTCCGGCATCATCCCAGCCGGGCCCCTGCACGAACTGCTGATTGACGGAGTGATCGGCGGAGTTGGAGGTGTGTTAGTTTTTCTGCCCAATATCATGATCTTGTTCATGGGCATATCAATCCTGGAGGACAGCGGTTACATGGCGCGGGTGGCATTTTTGATGGACAAGCTAATGCACTCGCTGGGGCTGCACGGAAAATCGTTCATCCCTTTGATTATGGGTTTCGGGTGCAGTGTCCCTGCCATCATGGCGACCAGAACGCTGGAGAGCCGCAGAGACCGGCTGCTGACAATATTAATTACTCCTCTGATGAGCTGCTCTGCGCGGCTGCCGATATATATCCTCTTTGCGGGGGTGTTCTTCCCCGAAAGCGCAGGCAATGTCATTTTCGGATTATACATCTTTGGTGTGGTGATAGCCATTGGCGCCGGAAAGGTGCTTTCCATGACCTTATTCAGAGCGCAGGGTGCTCCCTTCGTGATGGAACTGCCACCATACCGCTTGCCGACTCTGCGCACGACGATAAGACACATGTGGGATCGTTCCTCACAGTATCTGCGAAAGATGGGGACGGTAATTCTGGCCGCTTCGATCATCGTCTGGTTCCTGGGAGCCTTCCCGCGCTATGAAGGCGTTGCTCCCCCGGCCGCCGATTCATATATCGGCCAAATTGGTAAATCCCTCTCCCCTGTCCTGGAACCGCTGGGTTTCAACTGGCAGATGGGAGTATCTCTTTTAGCCGGTCTGGTAGCCAAGGAGGTCGTAGTTTCCACTATGGGAGTGCTGTACGAGGTGGAAGGAGATGGAACTGAGGCGCTTTCCGGAGCGCTGCAGCATTCGGGCATTGCATCTATCAGTGCCTTAGCGTTCATGCTCTTCGTACTCATATATACGCCCTGCGTTGCCGCGATAATAGCCATATGGCGGGAGACCGGCAGCTTCGGCTGGACGCTGTTTTCAGTGGGTTACCAAACCTCTCTGGCGTGGATTATTGCATTTCTAACGGTAAAGATAGGATTTAGTTTAGGATTGGGGATATAGGATATAGTTATGATTTGGCAGTGGTTAATAGTAGCAATCTTGGTGGGCGCGGCGGCGTTTTATATCGCCAGACTATTGGTGCGAACCTTCAAAACTCCCGGCTGTACGGCTTGTGCATCGCAAAGCAAAACCATGAAATTGCTGAAAAAGCTGGCAAAGAAGAAGGAAGTCTGAATTTTAGGAAGGTCTAACATGTACACAAAAATTTTTATTCTAATCATTATTCTGACATTATTGAGTGTGTCAGTATGGGGGAAACAACCTGAGGTGGAAGTTTCCGGTTTCGGAGATTTTCTTTATTCCGTGCAAAATGGAGAAGATGCGCCAGACAATTTCAGTTTTGGTCAGGTTGAAATCGATCTGGAAACGTCGATTGAAAAGAAGATTATAATCAGCGCAGCCGTCGCCTTCGATCCTGAATCTGAGACGTTTGGGATGGGCGCATTCATTGTGGACCTGCACCTCCTGGGAACAGAAGGTGACCACTTTCGGCGCGGCGGTCTGAAACATTCAGGAATTATCCTCGGTCAGTTCGATGTACCTTTTGGAATTGACTGGATGGTCTATCCCTCGATAGACCGCAAGCTGACATCGATCCCATTAGTTGTGGAAAACACTCACCATGCCTGGAATGATTACGGTATTCAGGGTTACCTCAATCAGGACTCATTTGACTTGACTTTGTTTGCCACCAACGGTTTAGGTTATGAAATCGGTTATGATTCAACCGGAGCTTTCCAGGGATATAACCAAGCAGGATATAACAGTAATGATCCTGATATTTCGGTTTCAGAAATTGAGATGAAGATGTCCGCTGGTGGGCGCATCGGATTCAGACTGCAGGAAGCCATCGAAGTGGGAACTTCGTACGCGGTCTTTCTAAATGCAGACAATAAGTTTGACATGTCGCTGTTCGGAGCAGACATTCAATTCAATTACAATAACTTCCATCTCAAAAGCGAGTTTATCGCTCATGGATTGGGACTTGAGGGCAATAATAGCATTACGAACAGTGGATTCTACGCTCAGGGATTATATGAACTTAACCGCCTGTTTTTGGTCGGACGGTACAACATGTTATCGGTGGATTTCGAAGGTATTGATGACGTCAACCGCTTCGATGCCGGATTAGGTTGGATTATCCTGGATGGCGCAGAGGCTCGTATCGAACACCAGTTCAATTCAGTGGAAAACAGCGACATCACCCTTTTCCAGATGGTGGTAGGATTTTAAGCAATTATTATTTGTGCTGTCGAGTTCCTGTGGCGATGCCATCCCTTCGGTGCTACCGCTTTTTTAAGTTGTGATGGGTGGCATGCTTCTGGCGCCGGCTGGCCGGGGACGAAGCATGTTTAAGTTGCGTCAAGTCCCCTCGCTTCTAAAACAACTTATGTTTTCGTCCCGCCAAAGCGGGACAGAATGTTTTTAGCCCGGAAATTCATTTCCGGGCGGAACTACCGAGAAAGAATAGCCAATCCGA
>CBDUWK010000271.1:0-4222 GCA_965370905.1 uncultured bacterium
CAAATACCAGGATTGGTTGATTGAACATATTAAAAGTAATCCAAGGTTCATCTTGCCAGAATCGCGCAGGAATGAGATCCTGGGGTTTTTATCCAATCCTCTGGGTGACCTCTGTATCTCCCGGCCGAAAAAACGACTCGCATGGGGAATTCCTCTACCCTTTGATGAAAATTTCGTTACCTATGTGTGGTTTGACGCTTTGTTCAACTACTACACCTCTCCCCTATCCTTAGATAAAGATTGTTGGCCAACGAGCGTTCACCTGATCGGCAAGGATATTTTGACAACCCATTGTGTCTACTGGCCTACTATGTTAAAAGCGACAGGAATTGAACTTCCGGAAACATTATTCGGTCAGGGATGGTGGCTCTTTGAAGATGTCAAGATGTCCAAATCTCTGGGGAACGTGGTCAAACCCCTGGAGCTTGCGGATAGATACGGTGTCGATGCTTTCCGATTTTTTGTGGCCAGGGAGATGTCCTTGGGGATGGACGCTTCTTTTTCTGAAGAGGCTTTAGTAAAACGTTACAACAGCGAGCTGGCGAACGATCTGGGGAATCTGTTCAGCAGGTTATTGAAGTTGGTTAACACCTTCTGTGAGGGCAAAATACCAGCAAGAGAGAGCGACGTTTATAGTGAGGAAAAATCAGAGATTGATGCGATACGACCATTTAGCTGGCGTGAACTGGAAGATAAGATTGAAAGATTGGATTTGAATGCAGCGCTAAATGACATTATGGCGTATTTGAGGGGAATCAACAAGTTCATCGAAAATGCAGCTCCATGGAAAACGGGAAAGACAGATCCGGAGGGGACCAAAAATATCTTACGAGTAGCGCTGGAAGGTCTGGCATGGGTTGCATATCTGTTGTGGCCGGTGATGCCCGATAAAATGGGCGAGATACTTGTAACGCTGGGAATCGACGATCCACAGAGCCTGCCAGAAGACACGGTCGCTAAAAGTGTGAAGGCGGGTAAAGAAATTCCAGCCAAGGCATCTCTTTTTCCACGAGTGAAGTTTAAACCTCTGCAAGAAGAATCCGTACCTGTAATACCGGAGGAAGAATTGTTAAGTATTGAAGAATTCAAACGTTTGAAACTGAAAATCGCGCGAGTGATAAAGGCAGAACCGGTTCCAAACGCGGATAAGCTACTCAAGTTAGAGATCGATTTGGGAAGCGAGAGTCGACAGTTAGTGGCTGGAATTGCAGAATATTACAGTCCGGATGATCTCATCGGAAAGTTGATCGTAGTAGTAGCGAACCTTAAGCCGGCTCGCATCCGGGGGATAGAATCAAATGGGATGCTATTAGCGGCAGAGGATAAAAGCCGACCAGTTATCATAATTCCGGAAGGTGAAGCAGCACCCGGATCGGATGTGAGCTAAGTTTTCGATCATATAATTATAGGGGAGAACAGATATATCTCGCTGCAGAGGGAGGGAATGCTGAGATAATCCGCTCACGCATAATTTTGCACTTGACTTTTGTATAAATATTATTATATTAATAAGTACCATAACAGTTGGAGCCCCACCTTGAAAACTACAATGCTATTCTTGGCACACCTCCTCAGCATATCAGTAGTATACAGTTCTTCACAGATGATTGTTTGTGGTACGCAACCCGGTGAAATTTACTTCGTAGCACCAGTAGAGAACATGTATTACCATCCTGGTTTCTATTATAGCGACGATTTCGGTCAGACAATCGTGTTGCGTGATACAGTTCCGGATGAATTATACACATATGGACTTTTACTGGCTGACGCTGGAGATGAAACTCTTTTCCTCTTTTATCAACCTCCTGTTATTTCCACCTACCAATTAACAACCGATGGGGGTAATCATTGGAGTATTTACGGAAGTATGCAATCACCTGCCGCTTTTACTGGTGGGGTAATACCGGGTGAATTATATAAAACGACTGATGATTTAATCTATAAATTGGAGCGTAGCTCGGTCTATTACAATCCATTTGTTCGCTGTTCATCGCAAGGACTTCCCGATACGGTAAATATCTTGGGTTTGGCACTGGGTGATAATCCTGGGGAGGTTTACATACACTCCACCGGACATCTGTATTACAGCTCTGATTTTGCGGAAAACTTCTCTGACCAGGGAAACATTGACAGTTTAGGTGTATACGTCAGTTCAGTATTATTAAACGGTACATCACCGGGCGAAATTTATGCCTTTCATTTCCCCTGGCGAACAATTTGGCGCATCAGCCAATACGGCGACTCTGTGGCGTGTGTCGCCAACTTCACGAGTTTATATGGCTTGGGCTGGGATTGCTCCGCGGCAACTGGACGACAACCGGGCGAATTGTATTTCATGGCTTTTCGGGAAGGTACCTCTTCAGGTGGTCTGATCAACATCCATCATTCCACCAACTACGGGCAGAGTTGGGATATGTATGAGCATGACTTGTTGCCATCTGGGATTGAATCAGGCTATTTTCAACCTTCAGATTTGCAGCTCTCTATCTTCCCCAATCCATTTAATGAATCTACTGTAATCAATTTTGAGCTACCGGCAGCAGGTGAGGTGGAATTGGGGATATTCGATATTTTCGGGCGATACTTGCAGATATCGGGGTCAGGGGCGACCCCAACTATGAGATATTTCCCTGCTGGTTTTCACCGGATTACGTTTGATGGATCAGATCTAACGTCGGGAGTATATATCTTCAGGTTAAACGCTGGCAACTTTGAGGCATCCAAAAAAATGGTGCTGGTGAAGTAAATTACCAAGTCGTTAGACGCAAAAAAGGCAGGGCTTTCACCCTGCCTTTTCGTCTTATATATTGATTCACATCAATCGAAGATATATGTCTGTCTCGCTCGCACCATCCCGGATTCGGGCGGTATGGGATTGAAGAGCCAGGTCAGGATAACTTCCTTTACGCCCTTTTCCACACGACGGCCCAGGGAAGGATTAGTCCATTCGGAAGAGATGATCTTGGCTTTGGTCACCCTGCCATCCGGCCGGATGCTCCACTCCACCCTGATTTTGCCCTTGAGGTTGACATCCTTGCGCTTGTATTTATTGTAGACGGCTTTAATCAGGTGGACGTTATTATTGGCGACGTCTCGTATGGAAGTTCCGGAGCGGTTGACGTTTTTAGAAGCCAGGCCTTCCACCTCAGGCAAAGCTGCGATCTCAACGCTGGAAGCGGCCAGTAGCTCTTCGATCTGGTGCTCTGACAATTGGGCTATGTCTATCCCGCCAGTGCCTTCGGTGATGCGGCCTCCACCGCGGGCTTTATCGACCTTATCGGCAGCAGACCCGGTGGCAATGCCGGCGATTTTACCCACTTCGACGCCTCCTAAACCGCCGCCCTCCTTAAGACCTCTGGCTACACCTGATCCTCCGGTTCCAGTGGCACCTCGCTGAGCGCCTGCCAGACGGAATATGCCGACACTCCGGGCGGACTGCTGCATAGTTGCTCTTTTCCTGGCCAAAGCAGCGGAAGATCCTCTCCTCTTGGCACCTTTAGTGGGTGTGACCCCCTCTTCAACCGGCGCTTCCTCGATAACCCCCTCGCCAGCTCCGCTGGTAGTAACGGTTCTCTGGGCACGGGCGGCGCGTTCGATTGTTGCAGGAGTCACTCTATAGATGGCGTCCAGATAACGACCCACTTCTTCTTCGGTCATCTGCGCCCACTGTACGCCTTGCAAATGTACAATAAGGCTTACGTGGACGATTAACGTAATGAGTAAAATGGTTAGGAACCGTTTATCGAGATCCCCGAACCAGTCTCGCGTAAATTCTTTTGGGAAGACTGCATAAGTATTCACATCAACCTCGATACTTGGATTCCTTGAAGACGACGAAATCTATTTTTTCGAATCCTGCTGCCGAACATGTATTGATTATTTTCAAGATCCAACGATAGGGTGTCGTTCTATCACCCTGTATTGTAAGGACACGCTTTTCCTCTCTACCCAGCTCACGGTTGCGAGCCTGTACCTGACTCAGATAAGCATAGAGATTATCGAGCTCCACGGCACTGTCATCGTTGAGAGAGGTTATGTCCTCTATCATGCGTCGAATTTCGGTCGGTGCGTCTTCAAAGAGACCCTCAGTGGTAACTACCAATCCAAGGACTTTCGCCGGCTCCTGGATTACGGTGGAATGGGGCAGTTCTACGCCCTCTGCGGGTTTCATCAGCGCACCGGAGACCGAGTCGGTCTTGAGCAGGAAGAGCAACGTTATCGT
>CBDUWK010000272.1:0-4210 GCA_965370905.1 uncultured bacterium
GGATTATTCCCCTTATGGCGCACAGATCATAGGCATTGATCCGATGTTCTTCGATGACTTGCAGAGCGTCCAAAATGTGCGCAATGCTCATGGCTTGACTTTCAAGCTTCTGCTCGACTGGGGAAATATCTTCTGTGGACCGGACAATTACGGTGTCCAGGCATATCCGACGAACATAATAATTGACCAGGGTGGAGAGATCCACACCCGGATGCTGAATACGACTTACGGGCAGCTGGCCGAAATCTTCGATACCTTACTCGGTTTATAACCCGACGTCTTCCACCAATTATAATAAAAATACAGAAGGGGTGAATCATGATTGGATACGGACTAAGGACTTTAATGCTGGCGGCTTTCTTGCTGACCATGACAACCACCTCTGCCTCCGCACAGAGCTTCTCATTCACTGGAGACGGAGCTGTGCAACCTGCATCACATGGGGAACACCAGATACTTTGGGGTCTTCTTACCAATATATCTTCAACTGATAGTATTTTCACTCTTGAGTTGGAAGATTCTGAGATTGGCGATTGGATTTATCTCTGGTGCATCGGGGAATTATGCCTTAGCCCAGGAATATATGAGTGGCCCGATACTATAGAACAAGGAATGATGGATACTATATTCGTGCATATGGAACCGGATTCTACTACTCAAAGTCAGGGCAGCATTACGATCACTGCTTATCCACAATCGAATCCTGCTGCGGCACAGAGTGTTACTTATATTGCTTACTTTGGTGTCGGCGTCAAAGATGAACCGGTAGATTATAATCCTGAGAGTTTCACATTGTCACCAGCATTTCCTAATCCGTTCAATCCTGCGGTTTCTTTTACGTACACGATCAACCAGGCCGAGAATATCAGGATCGCAGTTTTCAATCTCTCCGGCCAGGAGATCGTTACTCTTTTCGATGAATTCCAGACTCCAGGAACTCACCATTTAGGGTGGAATGGGAAGGACCGTGCTGGATTGGATCTGCCGGCAGCAATGTATCTCATCAATTTTAAAAGCAATCACCATCAGGGTGGAATAAAAGCGCTCAAACTGAAATAACTTCATAGGAATTACCAATGCGCACAGCTATCATCACTGCAACTTCAGTGTTGTTTGTCGTGTTATGTTCTTACTCAACCTTCAGCGCCGAAACGACTGATTTCACACTCGAAAACCTCGAGGGCGATCTGGTTACATTAAGCGATTATTTCGGTCAGGGGCCGCTGCTGATAAATTTCTGGGCAACCTGGTGCACACCATGTAAAAATGAACTCCCTCATCTACAAAAACTCCATATGAAGTATGAGGATAGCGGTTTCGTCTTAATAACCATAGCTGAAGATACCCCCAAAAGTCAGTCCAAGATCAAACCCTACGTGAAATCCAAACGTTTTACATTCCCGGTTCTCCTCGATCCTGATAACGAAATACTTCACCTCTTCCAGGGTAGCACTCTCCCCCATCGGGTGCTTCTGGACCGCGATGGCAATATCGTTGAAACCCACCAGGGATACTCGCCGGGAGATGAGATTTTACTCGAAGAAAAAATAATAGAACTGCTAACTCAGGACAGCGCCGATGAGTAGGCTCTCCTGGGGAGATTTACGATATCCTCTGATCCTGGTTTTGTTTCTGTATGTAACTCCCTTACCATCGCTTCCTTCAAATGTCGATTTCCGGGGCAGCCTCTACGTGCGAGTGGATGACGGAGATAAAGTTAATACTTCCAGTTCTGAAAGCTTCCCTGATAGTCTGGTTACACGAAACTACCTGGAGGAACTTTTTACCGCAGAATTACATTTTAAAAAGATTCCGGTTGGACGTAGACTACGACTCGGGGTGCGTATGTTCGAGCTTCAAGCCTCCGATTACGATATTGCCTATACCAGTCTTGAAGACGCCCGGCGCGTAGATGACAAGATATATGCGCAGATGACCGGTAAAAATTGGGAGTTATGGGCTGGAGATGTGACAGAAATCTTTGGTAAGGGATTGGCACTGAGCCTCTTTGAAAATCGTGACCTTTACTTCAATTCCAGCTTACGCGGCGGAAAAGCATCTTACCGATCGAAATCTCTCCGCCTAAAGGCGATCTATGGGCGTAGCCGCGATTGGTTCGACGTCAGGGAAGAGAGTGTTGGTGGTGTTAACTTAGAGTATCACACCAGGGCAGGTATTTTTGCAGGAGGGAGCCTCGTGCACCAGGAGGGCATCACCTATGAAAAACATTTCATACCAGAGTTTTATGGCGGGTTCGGTATCGGTCCGGTTGATATATATGGTGAATATGCTCAGAGACGCCCAGATGATGGTGACATTTCAGTAGGTGACGGCACTTATCTATCCATAGACGCATCCATGCTCGGATTGGCAGCTCAAGTTGGCTACAAATACTATAACTTCGGGATCGAAAATCCCTTCCATACGCCGCCCGTAGCGCAACGTGAGATCACAACCCATCTGATGTCCAGACACCCCCATATTCCAGATCTTTTTGATCAGGTAGGTTTTGAGATCAATTTATCCGCTTCACCCAGCGAGATCATTTTTCTGGATCTGAATTTCAGTCGAGCGAGTAAACACGATGGGGGTAGTCTGCTACCAACCCTGAAACAGGAGGATTGGGCGTTCTGGGAGTTCTTCGGCGAAGCTGAAATCTATGCGCGACCTGATCTCACTTTGAAACTCGGCGCCGGCCAGAATGGCGAAGCATACCCGACCTTCTGGGAAGAAAAAACCGGTCTCGCGGCAGGAGCAATTTACAACTTGGACAATTTATGGAGCGTGACTGTCGATCTTGAAAACATGTGGGTTGACGATAAAGAAGAGGCTGAGGATTATACAGACCAATACGCCTCGATTACCGCGTCACGAGCCTCTCTCGGCAGCTTGAATTTCTCCTATGAACAATCCTCCCTTGACGATGAAATCGAAGGGGATCATTGGATCGGTGGTGAACTGGCTGCAGAAATTGCCCAAAACCACCGCTTGATGGTTTTCTACGGCCGGGAACGCGGCGGTCTTAAATGCACCTCGGGAGTTTGCCGGACTGTGCAGTCCTTCGAAGGAATTAGATTGACGTATGAGGGTCGTTTCTAACCACCCTCATAAGGTCATGAATTGAGGAAAATAAACATCCCAAAAAGTTAGGAAAACTAAATGTCATTCTCTTTTTTAAGATTCTTTTCCAGCGATATTGCCATTGACCTGGGTACTGCTAATACGCTTGTCTACGTCAAAGGCAAAGGAATTATGGTGCGCGAACCATCCATTGTCGCCGTTCGCACTTCTGACCATAAGGAAATCGCCATAGGGCATGAAGCCCGCGCCATGATGGGAAAAACACACGGCGATATTCAAGTCATTCGCCCCATGAAAGATGGCGTCATTGATGATGATGAAGTTGCAGAAGTTATGATTCGCTCCTTTATCCGCAAGGTTCATAAAAACCGTCTCGTTCGTCCCGTGGTCATAGTTTGTGTCCCTTCAGGCGTGACTAAATCAGAGAAGAGGATTATCAGGAATTCCGCTGAACAGGCTGGGGCGAGAGAAGTCTACCTGATCGCGGAACCCATGGCCGCGGCTATGGGTGTAAACCTGCCTGTACTCGAACCGATGGGCAACATGGTCGTTGATGTTGGTGGCGGCACCACCGAAATCGCGGTTCTGAGTTTAGGTGGTATCGTAAACGACACTTCGATTCGTATCGGTGGGGATGAGATGGATGAAGCTATTATCCAATTCATGCGGCGAAATTACAACCTTCTGATTGGTGAACGAACTGCAGAAGAAATTAAATGCACCATAGGATCAGCAATGCCTCTGGACGATGAATTGACTATGATAGCTAAAGGGCGAGATTTGATTGCCGGTGTTCCCAAAGCGATCGAAATAAATTCCGAAGAGATCAGGGAAGCGCTGGCAGAGCCAGTTGGAGCGGTCGTCGATGCTTTGAAAACTTCCCTCGAAAAAACTCCTCCCGAACTTGCTGCCGACATCCGTGACCGCGGTATCATTATGACCGGCGGTGGCTCCCTACTCAAAGGGCTCGACAGGAGATTGCGAGAGGAGACAAATCTCCCCATGAATATCGCGGAAGATCCACTTACCTGTGTCGTTCGTGGCACTGGCAAAGTTCTTGATGATTTTGGCAGCTATGAAAGAGTTATTTTAAAAGCAGATAAACTTAAAGTTATTTCAAAACATGGTG
>CBDUWK010000273.1:0-4206 GCA_965370905.1 uncultured bacterium
GGAGGAAGTCTGCATCCAGTCCCCCACAATGAATTGTGGGGCTGAAACTGGTCGAGATCACTTAAGTGATCGGATTCGATGTCTTCAGACATCTTGAATAAGTCTCAGCACCAGAATTTCCCGAAGGGATTCCTATGGAATATTCTGGTGTATAGCTACCTTCCAACAGGGAACGGAGCTGGTGCAGAAGGCGAGTAAAGGTTAATCTGAGGGATTAATCACCACAGAATGTTGTCATTCCTGCGGACGCAGGAATCCAGAGAAGTAGGAAGCCTACTCCGAATCCGATCTACCGATCAAAGTGGACGTGGTGGATTGGGCAACCACTGACGAGAACTTCCGTGCCATTATCCAGCGAGGAACGGAGGTGGTGCAGAAGGGAAAATAATCTGAACCGCAGATTACGCTGATCCGCCGGAGGCGGACAAGTTCCGCAGATTTCGCAGATTAAAAAAGGCGGCTGATGCGGAGACAATAAGGTATGGTTAAAGAAACCCACAGTAGAACTGTGGGGCACCCTGCGACACACACCATTATTCCCTTGTGAGGCATGGACCATTCCATGTTACATTTATAAGTAAGTTAAAAGAGTCAAACAAACCTACCTAAATAGGCAAGAAGGAGTTACTAAAATGAAGAATTATAAAATACCCTTAGGCATCCTTGCTGTTTTGGTTGTCGTTTATATTATAATTCAAGTCCTGAACTCTACTGATAAAAGCAAAACAATTGTAGGAACTAAAGAGCAAGCAGTACAATCAACTGTCGCGAAACAGATCGATTATGAAATACTAAAGCGTGTTGATTTTAATGATGGTTTGACCCTGGAAGTATTAGTCTCTGAGCAGTCAGCAAAAAGTGATGTAATGGCATTGGCCCGGTCACTCAAGAAAGAACACTCAAAGGATAAAAAACTCTATATTAACATCTTCGATTCAAAAGATGCTTACAAAAATCGAGATAATATAAATTACCCTGAAGCTGAGTATTCTAAGCACTGGCTGGTGGCCGTTAGCATAAATAAGTACACTGGTCATGAAGCATTGGATTGGGTAGCGGAAGGTCGTGATCATTAGATAAGAAATTATAGTGTGATGTATATTAATAGATGCGGAGGGTGGCCGGGACAGCTTGATGTCCCGGTATAATCGAGATAAATAAACTAACCCCTAACTACTAACAACTAACTACTAATACATGCTATCCTGGATAATCTTCATTCCCATGCTTGCGGCAGGCATCATCCTGTTGCTGCCGAGGGAAAATAAAAATCTGATTCGCTACGTCGCGCTGGGCGCGATGCTGATCGACTTTCTGCTTTGCATTCCGCTTTACCTCGGATTCGATCCATCCACGGCGGCGATGCAGTTTCAAGAGTTTGTCCCCTGGATTCCCGCTATCGGAGCGGGCTATCACCTCGGCATAGACGGCATCAGTTTCTGGCTGATCCTGCTGACCACTTTCCTGGGACCATTGTGCATTATCGGCTCCTGGGCGCCCATCCAGAAGCGGGTCAAGGAGTATCACTTCAGTTTCCTCTTTCTGCAGACCGGCATGCTGGGCGTGTTCTGCAGTTTGGACCTGGTCTTGTTCTACGTCTTCTGGGAAGTGATGCTGGTGCCCATGTACCTGCTGATAGGTATCTGGGGCGGGCCGCGCAGAATCTACGCCGCCGTCAAATTCTTTCTGTACACCATGGCGGGATCGGTGCTGATGCTGGTCGCCATTCTGTGGCTCTACTTCAACAGCGCCGAAGCCGGATCGCGCACCTTCGACCTGCTGGCGATCTACGAAATGGGCAAACCGGAACTGCAGGCGCAGTTGTGGCTCTTCGGAGCTTTCGCCCTGGCGTTTGCCATCAAGGTGCCCATGTTCCCCTTCCATACCTGGCTGCCCGACGCTCACGTGGAAGCCCCCACCGCCGGTTCGGTCATCCTGGCAGCCGTCATGCTGAAGATGGGAACCTACGGTTTCCTGCGCTTCTGTATGCCTCTATTCCCGGACGCCATTCCCTATTTCGTCCCCTGGATTTCGGTGCTGGCTATCATCGGTATCATCTACGGAGCGCTGGTCTGCATGGTGCAGCCCGACATGAAAAAGCTGATCGCCTACTCTTCTGTATCGCACCTCGGTTTCGTCATGCTGGGTATGTTCGCCTTGAACCAGCAGGGCGTCTCCGGCAGTATCTTGCAGATGCTCAATCACGGCGTGTCCACCGGAGCTTTGTTCTTCCTGGTGGGAGTAATCTACGACCGCCGTCATACCCGCATGATCGCCGATTACGGCGGCATCGCCAAGGTGATGCCGAAGTACGCAACTGTTTTCATTATTATAGCTCTCTCATCAATCGGTCTGCCCGGATTAAACGGATTTGTAGGAGAGTTTCTGATTCTATTAGGTACCTTCAAATCGAATCCGGTCTATGCTATCTTTGCCTCTACCGGAGTGATCTTCGCGGCAGTATACCTGCTGTGGCTGATCCAGCGAGTATTCTACGGCAAATTGGATAAACCTGAAAACGAAGAGCTGCAGGATCTCACCCTGCGCGAAAAGATCGTCCTCTACCCGCTGGTAGCCATGACCATTATTATGGGCGTCTATCCCCAGCTCTTCCTGTCCAAGATGGAAGAGTCGGTCAGAGTGTTCCTGGAAAATTTACCAAAATAGTGCTATATTCGGAGGACAGACACTTGTCCGCCCGCTGGTGGATTCCTGTCTGTCTGAGGCAGAATAGGCGGGTGGCCGGGACAGCTCGATGTCCCGGGAACCACCGAAATGACGATGGGATTCATAAGAAATGACAACTAACCGCCGTCGCTTAATAATCATCGCACTTCTGGCTGCAGCAGTACTGGCGTTTTTCGGCCTCGATATGATTCGCCGGACTTTAGGCCTAAGCAGAACTCCCCAGCCGGCTGAACCGCTGGCATGGATCTATACCGACAATCAGGTGGAAGTAAACCTGAAACGCACCCCTGAATTGTCGGTGCCGGGCACTGCCGTCAGGTTGGAAGGAAAGTGGCTCCCCAAACCGGTACTGCTGGTTTATGGGGACGATGGTAAATATCACGCCTTTCACAATAAATGCACTCACGAAGGACGTCATATAGACCATCTCGCGGGACAATCGAAAGTGCAGTGCTGCAGTATCTGCAAATCAGAATGGGACTACCAGGGTGCCCTGCTTTCGGGAGCTGCGAAACGACCTCTGGAAGCATTTCCGGTGGAAGTATTAGGCAACAAGATTGTTATAACCGTTACTGATGGTTAGTAGCTATAATGTCATTCTGAGCTGGGTGCCCCACAGCTCTGCTGTGGGTTATATGCAGATGTAAAGCGGGGGCTCTTACCCTGCCTTTGAAACTTCATGATAATCGAATCACGAAAAGAATCCATCGTCATCTCAGGCCGGAAGACCGGCTTCATCAGAAAAGTATTCGCCGAAGTGCCTGCCACCTACGAATTGATAAACCATATCCTGACTTTAGGATTTGATATAATCTGGCGCAAGCAAGCCGCCAGGATCGCATCCAGGGCAAATGACGGTCACTGGGTCGATATGTGTTCCGGTACCGGTGAGATGGCCGCTAACATAAACCGACATGCGTCAGATTCCACCTCAGTTTACGCGGTCGATTTCTCGCTTCCCATGTTGGCAGAAGCCAAGAGAAAACCTGAAGCGGAGGGCGTCAATTTCATCGTCTCCGACGTCAAGAATCTGCCCTTCCCGGATGACAGCTTCAACCTGGTTACGATATCGTTTGCCACCCGCAACATAAATCTGAATAAAGATGTCCTGGTTCAGAGCTTCTCCGAGTTTCGCCGCATCTTGAAACCGGGAGGGATCTTCGTAAACCTGGAAACCAGCAGACCCTCATTCCCGTTACTACGAATCTGCTTTCACTTGTATATAAAGCTCCTGGTGAAATTAATTGGAAGCCGCATCTCCGGATCCAGAGCCGCCTACACCTATTTAGCCAGTACCATACCTCGCTTCTATTCACCCGAAGAGCTGGCTGAAATCATGCGCCAGGCAGGTTTTGAAAAAGTCACCTTTCGGAGGCGTCTGTTCGGAGTCGCAGCTATCCATCAGGCTCTAAAACTGTAGATGTCCATACTTAGCAATGTCACTCCCGTCTGCCCTTTCGCCCTGTCATTCCTGCGAAGGAGTCTGTCCGAGAATAAATCTATAAAAAACAATAGGGA
>CBDUWK010000274.1:0-4186 GCA_965370905.1 uncultured bacterium
AACTGAAGTGAGCAGTCTGCCTGCCAGAGGAATTCGATACCAAAGGAATATTCCCAGGGGGAAAATCAACAACAGGTAGGCGGTAAGAAGGCTGGGCAGCGATATGTCTACGGCACTCACTTTATCTCCTCCGCGACACCGGATTTCAATTTGAATACTCTATCGGAAAGAGGAACGCCAACTGCGTCGTGTGACATTGATAATACGGTTAGGTCCGTTTGCGAATTGAAATAATCCGTCAAGGCCTGCTTGCACGACCGGTCGAGCGCGGAAGCAATTTCATCCAGGAGGAATATTTTCCTCTTAAGCAGGATAGCAGAAATCAAGGCTACCCTCTGTTTTTCCCCGCCCGATAGTTTTGTTACATCTTCATATAGTAGCTGGGGAGATAATAATAATAATTCAAACAGGTTCTCGGTGTCGGCAAGATCGAAATGGATATGGGAATTTGCCTTGAATGCAAATGGGAGCTTGAGGATTTCTTGTACTGTACCGAAGCCGAGATCCGGTTCCTGAGCAACATAAGCGATGTTCCGCCGGTGTCGCCAGACAGAGTTAGCATTAAGTTCTTCTCCGTTTATCGAAACCGAACCTGAACTGGGAGCTACAAAACCGAGGATCGAGCGCAGAACTGTCGACTTACCTGAACCTGAATCACCGGTCAGGGTTACCATTTCACCAGGCTGGATTTTTAACGAGAACCCGTTCAGGATGGTCTTAGCGCCGAAGCTGATGGTAATATTGTCGAGGTGAATGATTGGCGAGGTGGGTGTTGTTTCTTTAAAATTCTGGATCACTTCTCCCTGGTCTCCTGAAGTATTTTCACCTTTGCCGCGATCATTTCTGAGTGCGTCAGTCTTAATAGCTTAGTTAATTTGTGAACCAGATAATCCTCGTGTGCATCGAGAGTATCGTCGGCGTAAATGACACGCCAGATTTCTTCTATTATCTTTTTTCTCTCAGCGCGGTCGTGCGTTTCACAAACATGATTGGTGAAACGCCATAGATCGAGACTTTTCTCTCGATGGTTAGCCGCTTCCTGCATCAAATCATGTGCATCTTCAGGGGCGAGAGAAAAACGCTGCTGTATCGTAGAGATAACGTGTTGTTCTTCTTCATCGCTGAATTCACCGTCAGTGTGCGCTGCCTCCAACAGCAGAACGCATACAGCCAGACTCAAATCCGGAACGTCAGCGCTCTTGATCTCAACTTCCGGTTGCATTATGAACTTTTTAAATGATCTCAACATACTTATTCCATAGGGGTAATATAGAGGAATTCAAGGATGATCTCGATTAATCTATCAATCTCGATTCCGGAACTTCTTCGCTCTTTTCAGGCAACAAGAATCGATCGGGGCGAGATCTTACAACTTCCCGCAACCAATCTTCAGGATAACCCTTTTCGTGGGAGCGGTAATCCTCATCCTGAACGTACCCGTCGTTGTATTTCTGTATTAGGAATTCCCCCAACTTCCGCCATGACCTAACTATAAACTCGCCCTGTTCCACCGAGTAATCAGTGAGAAAAGCTGCCATCGAATCGGGATCGGAACGATAGAGTTCTAAGGCAGCTTTCTCGATTTCCGGCTGTCGCGAGATCATGCCGCCTTCCAATTCCTCCTGGACAGCTTCAATGTCTTTTACCATATAACTATATTTCAGGTTGGCGAAGTTGGCGACGAAGTTGAACACCCACCAGGCGGAATCCCAGGTAAACTCACTAAGTTTCCCTGTAGCAAATGAAGGAGGCACCTCAGTAATACCGCAATACAGGGGAACATAGCAGGTCGTGTAGGTGTCATCTACCCCGTACCAGAGGACACCACCAATTGGATCAGGTAGCCAGGAACGGGACTGTGACACTATCGAAAAGCCGGTCTGTTGGGTGGATATGGGGCGCTCCCAGGTATATTCGATGCCGTCAACTTTCCAGTTTAATGGTCTCCAGCGATAAGGTGAAGCGTAGGGTCCGGCATCAATCCCCCTGGTCATGTCGAAATCGGTGTCTTCGTAGTGGTCCCGCATGAGATCGAGGACGTCAGTGAATGTCAGTTTTTCATCTGGTTTCACCCATAGCGGGTAAGGTTCCGCACCATCTTTTGTGCGGTGGTAATCAGGGGAAAGATGCAACGAGGGTGCGGCTCGATTGTATATGCTCCAAATGCGCGTATCAGCATAACGATTATTACGGGGTGTGGTGGGGCAATAGGCTTCCTGAAAATGGAAAGGTTGACCGGAGGTCGGATCGTAATAGCCTCGTTCTATTGCAAACGAGATCACCTTGTCCGAATATAGGCAGTTTTTAGGATCATCCAGCGGGAAGGTACCGATTCTCGCTTTATTAGCATGGGCGGTAATAAATCCATCGGGAATCCTGACAGCCACCCAGTGGGCGCCATCGCCGCCTGGACCAGGGCCGATGATCTCCAAAAGCCAGGCTTCTTCTGGATCTGCAATAGAGATTGATTCACCAGTGGAGCCGTATCCATAAGTTTCAACTAATTCTGTCATTATTCTTATAGCTTCACGAGCAGTTCTGGCTCTCTTAAGTCCCAGCTGTATCAGATCCCAATAGTGCAAGATGCCGTCCGGATTCTGCAGTTCCTGACGGCCGTCAAAAGTGCTCTCCCCCATCACCAGCTGATGCTCGTTCATGAGGCGGATAACAGCAAAAGTATGTTCGACCTGAGCGATCTTGCCTCTCACATTTCCGTGCCAATCGGTGATTTCCAGGGAATCCCCAGGTTGGTAATCCGCGGCGGGAATATATTTTAGAATGGGATGAAAAACTCCATCGCAAGTGTAAGTTATCATCACTGAGCCATCGGCGGATGCACCCTTAGATACGATCATACAGGTGCAAGCAGTGGTATTTTTTGTCCCCACAATTAGCAGGATACACAGAGCAATGATGTGAATACTCAGAGGAAATCCGGTCTTTTGTTTCTTCATCAAGAGAGTAGTAATGATTCGCTTTACATGGGAATTCAACCTGTTAATAATGGGATATAAGTTAGCAAACATTCTGTCCATTCGCAATCGAAAATGATGTAGAAAGGCAAGGTATATGAGGAAGATTAGAAAATTTATCCTGTCGATTGGCAGTATCTATGAGGCGGGCGCAGAAAAACTTGCTAACTATTTCTTCGAATATATCAATATGCTCTCGGCGATTTCGGTGAAGACGTCGGAAAGTCTCAGGATTCCAATAACTTCACCTTCTTTTGTCACCAGGATTGAGAGGGCTTGATATATTACGAGGCTATGCACTGCTTCGCTTAAAGGCGCGTCAACGTCGATGCTCTCTTGTATGGGCCGCATAACTTCTTTAACCTTGGTGCGCTCCGCTCGACGGACGTAATCCGCAAAGCTCTCCTTCCACACTTTCAAGCTATCCATCATGGAGGTGATGAATTCTGAATCCCAGCCAGCTCTGGAAACGTGTCCGATATCGCCAATCTTATCGTACCGTGGCTCCAGTGCCTTCAGAAAGGACAAATGTCCGATCTTTCCTACAATTTTGCCCCCCTTGCCGGCTACCAGCATGGCGCGATGAGGATGCTTATCAGGCGGGAGTTTACTATTGGCTTCGTTTAGCCTGCGGACAGCATCGATCATGTTTTCTTCCTCGGAAACGACTGCATATTCGTCCAGCGGAAGCATGAGTTCTTTTATTCCTTTAAGTTTCATGATGCTCTCCTGCTTAGTTATGTTTCATATTCTCAAGATCAAGCTCCGGGCAGTACGATTTGAGTGCTAAAAGCATCGGGATTATGGCGTCCAAACCGGCATTCCCATCCAAGGCCAGATAATACTCACGAATATGCCTAAAACGATCATTAATATAACACTTGCGGGAATACCGAATTTGAGGAATTCAGCAGAGGTGAACTGCTTGCTCTCATAAGCAATAGCATTCGGGGCCGCACCGACTAAAAACAGGAAAGGCATTCCTGCCGTTACTAGAGATGCGAACATCACCACTTCAGGTGATACGCCCAGATAAGGAGCGATTACGAGTGCAATGGGCATGGTGATAGCGATTGCGGCGACGTTCATAATCAGATTAGTCATTATCATCACGAAGAAAGCAATTCCCATCACAAAGATAAACCAAGGTGCGCTCTGAAACATCCCGAGCCAGTGTATTGCCAGCCATTCTGCCGCACCAGTCTGCCAGAGAC
>CBDUWK010000275.1:0-4182 GCA_965370905.1 uncultured bacterium
ATAGCGGAGTAACTGCACACTGCCACCTTGGTCCACGACGACGTAGTAGACGATTCACAATTCCGGCGCGGCTTTCTATCCATAAATGCCATATGGAAGAATAAGGTATCAGTCCTGGTAGGCGACTACCTGCTGGCAAAGGCGTTGTCGGAGATGCTGGACCTGCGCAATTTTACCGTTTTAGATATATTTTCGGTGACTGCAAAAAGGATGAGCAGAGGGGAGCTTCTACAAGCCGCCAAAGCCCGGAAACTGGACATCACCGAAGAGGTTTATCTCGACATGATCGGGGATAAAACGGCCGCCTTAATGGGCGCTTGTTGTGAATTGGCTGCAGTAACCTCAGGTGCTAACGGCGAACAGCAGGAACATCTGCGCAGTTTCGGAGAAAAAGCAGGGTTGGCTTTCCAAATTCGTGATGACATTCTCGATTTCAAGGGACGGCGGTCGGTGATTGGGAAACCGGTTATGGGAGATGTAAAGGAAAAGAAGATTACTTTGCCATTGATCCACGCTATAAATAGTGGCAATGATGGTGAGAGCCGAAAAATTGTTAAGATGATCCGCAAAGGGATCAAACCGAGTGAAAGCCGAGAGGTGCTGAAATTTATTCAAAAACACGAGGGAATTGAATATGCTACTGGTGTAGCGAATCAATTTAGAACGGAGGCTTTGGAACACCTGGACTATTTCCCTGACTCTGAGTGCAAGAAAACTCTGGAAGAATTTAGTGAATATGCAGTTGCGCGTGAAAAATAAAGCGCCAAATATAGTAAATCGGCGCCAAAATAAAATACACAGCAAGCGGCAAAATACTGCCGCTTTTTATTTTGCTTAAGTTGAGTTATTCAGTAAATCCGATACGATCGAAGGGATTGACGATACCGGATGCGATGTTGGTTATGTGAGAACTGATCCTCTTCAGGTATCTCACGTACAATGCTACGGCAACTGCGTCTCCGGTTGTCAGTTCAGGGTGATTTTCGCTGATCAGTGAAGTTAAAAGCTCTTCACAACGCTTGGTGATAGACCGGTGTTTGCTCATCAATGAACGAGCCGCATCCACGTCTGAATCTTCGAATGCCTTTATCAGCGTCTCAAGCCGCTTAGGTATCTTCTTACCTAAATTTTGGAGTTTTTCTTCAAGATCGCCGGCGGTTAATCTCTTCGGATGCGAATTAGCCAGATCTACCATGTTCTTAACGTAATCGCCAATTCGTTCTATGTCGATAACGATGCTAACCTGGATTAGGCCGAAGACGATATCTTTTGAAGCAGAAGCGATCATGTGTGCCAACACCTTGCGCCTAATATCACGCTGATGTTCGTTTATCTTCTTATCGAGGGCATAGATGTCTATCGACATTTCTCCGCTATCACTTTTGCGCAGCGATTCGTGGGCGGCTACGAACATTTCTTTTTCCATTTTCAGCATTTCGATGGAATTATCGTACGATTCCTGGAGTAGATCTTCTTTTTTAAAGACTTCTTTTAACAGCTTAATCATTTTTTACCCCACTATTTTAATCAGCAGCAATGGAAGAATCAAGAACGTAAACAGGATGAAGAGGATAGGGTACGCTCGGTTTTTTATAGCCAGCTTGCCCATCTGTTTCGCCAAAAATACGGGGATAAATTTTGCTGGCAGAAAAATACAAATACCGAATATATTGAATATCAAATGCGCGAATGCAACCGCGACCGCGGTTGGATTCTGGGTCACCATAGAAGCCATTAGGGCTGTTACTGTCGTGCCTATATTTGCACCCAGAGTGAATGGAAAAACCTGTTCCAGGGTAACCAATCCAGCTCCCGCCAGAGGAACAATCAGCGATGTGGTCACTGAGCTGCTTTGTACTATTGCTGTAATCACCAAGCCGGAAATAATGCCAATCGCAGGATTGCGAAAAACTACCTTATTGAAAAATTGCGAGAGTTTCTTCATGACCAAAGATTTCATTATTACAACAATGTAGCGAAGTGAAAAGAACAGGATTATTAGTGCAGCTACAACGACAAGCCAACCGTTTTCCATCAATGCGATCTCGAGCAGATCAACAGCAGGATTGACAATCAACTTTAGAGGACTAACGAATTTCAATCCACCGCTCTGTTCAAAGATTTCCTCAAGAAATAGAGCCGATTTCCCCAGGATGTTAAACTTTAACTGCAACGGAAAGAAAATTATCACCGAGAGTACGTTGAAAACGTCGTGCACAACTGCAGCGCTGAAAGCACGCTCGAGCTCAGGCTTGACCCTGAGGTGCCCCAGGGAAACGATTGTGTTAGTAACGCTCGTCCCGATATTGGCGCCCATAATAATAGGTATCGCCTGTTCCAATGTCATCAACCCACTACCGACGAGGCCTACTGTTATTGAGGTCGTTGTTGAAGAGCTCTGCACTATAGAGGTGACCAAAATACCTATAAACAATCCCACCAACGCATTCGAAGTCCCGGCAATAACATTTGTGGTGAATTCCATTCCGAGAAGTTTTAGTCCGGAACCCATCAGTGACATGCTAACCAAGAAGAGGTAAATGAGGGCAAAGAGTGAACCTACTTTACCAAAATTAATTACCCTCCCTCGGCTGGGTCTAAATCTATATAAATACGGCATTTATACTCGTATGTTTCTCTAAAACACAAGATTTATTGGTTATTTCTCAATTCGCTATTAATAAATGTAATTTTTCTCTTTAAAGAAACAAGAAAACGCGAAATAAATTATGAAGGGATTCGATTAAAATCCCCTGATTGGTGATTAATAAATCTGTAGAAAGATGATAAAAATAGGGATCGGCCATTTTATTCCGATCCCTATTTTATAATTCACAGGCGCTGTTCCCCCGGAGCGCCTGGGTATAAAACGCGAATAAGTTATTCTTGAGTTTTTGTCGGTATAGTAAGCTTAACCTGACCGCCTTTAGGCTGCAAGTTGCTGAGTTCTATCTTTACACCGTAGGGTTCTAACCAGCTCTTACACGAGTATAAACCCATCCCGATGCGTACAGCACCATTTTCAAGCTCTCTGGTTTCCGGCCAGAAGGGCTTAAAGGCATTCTCCATCGCCTCGGGTGTAAACCCCGGTCCCGCATCAGAGATTTCGACGCAGATATGGTCCCTTAACGTGTAAGACTTTACCTTGATCTTAGCGGCGCTCTGCTCACGCTGGACGTCTATGGCATTCAAGAGTATCTCCTCGAAGGCCAATGAGAAATCTGCGTAAACGCCTTTAATGTTGGGCACTGACTTGTCGAGATCCAATTCTCTTTCTATGTAATGCTTGTCAAAAAGATCTGATTGAAGATAAGCCAGTTCAGAGCGCAATATGTGGTTGATGCTGAGGAGTTGCGGCTTCCTGATGGTCTCGTTCTCATATTTCGTCTGAAGATCTGCAATACTATCGCGCATTTTCTTTGCTAGACCCATGACGATATCGAGATCATTTCCCAGCTCAGGGTGTTTTATCTTCATGAGCTCGACGTGTCCCATCATACCTGTTAAAGGGCCATTCAGATTGTGGGTTATGCCTGTTCCCTGTCGGCCCAGACTGACAAATGGCGCTAATAGTTTGGTAATTCTATCAAGCTCTGAAGTTACGTCTGCTGCCGATTTCTGTGGCAGATCAGTTTCTTCTTTCATTGCCTCCTCCGGGGTATCTTCAACGGAATTCGAAACTGCTCGGTCATCAAGTTCGTTACAAGTCCGGTCTTGAGTATATTTGTTAGTTAAATTTAGAATCTGCTGTGCATCGAAAGGTTTGCGACAATATTCAATGGCGCCCATCTTCATAGCACGAAGTACGTCTTCACCGTCGCCATAGGCAGAGAGCATGATAAATGGAAGCGCATCCTTCTTCTCCCTCATTTTGGCCACCATGTCAAGACCATCTATCCCGGGAAGTTTGAGATCGGCCAGAATGAGATCGTAATGAATACTGGAAAACTTCTTCAGACCCTCTTCGCCAGTTTCTGCGCTCTGAATTTCAAAATCGCTTTCGCTTAGCAGTCTTTCCAGAGAACTCCTTACGATGTTGTCGTCCTCTACTATTAATACCTTTTTCTTTGCCCCCATGCAAACTCCGAATTAATAGATATAGCTTTAGCCTTTATGATAGCAAACCGTGTGCCTTTTTTATGTGGTGATACGCAAAAATATACACATTTGTTTTTAATATAT
>CBDUWK010000276.1:0-4161 GCA_965370905.1 uncultured bacterium
TTTGATTGCGCTATAGGCATATGCGTTCTCGAACATTTCGAAGATGACGTGAAAGCATTGCGGGAAATACGCCGTACTATGAAACCGGGCGGAAGATTGGCACTGACAGTTGATTCGTTCTCTTATCCGGGATTAACAGAAGAGGAAAAGGATAAACACGCTAAGAAATTCTCAGTTATTCACCTCTATAAAATTGAAGATCTGCGGAAGAAATTGGAAAAGGCAGGATTTGAACTAACCGATTGGTCTTATCTTTTAAGAACCAGTATCTCTTCATTTCTTTATTTAAGGGCTTTAAGATTTCCGAGATTAGCGTATTTCTTTTATCCAATCAGCTATATATTGAGCTTATGGAGCGAACAACACTCGAAAAACCTGAGCTGCGGGTACAAACTGGCAGTATTGGCAACCGCCGTATGAAATCATATCGGGATCGGGTATTTATCACCTGGCTGCCATATTCAAGGCGCAGTCAAACGCTGGCAGAGAACTTCGGGGCGAAACCGATATTCTTCGGTTATTTAGCAGGGAAACACAATATACCAAAGGCTGTTCTGCGTTATACCATAATGACGATCCACACGATTGGTTACGTGATCTTAATGCGGCCTAAAGTGGTATTTGTCATCAATCAACCGGTATTCCTGCCCTTGATATTATTTGCACTCTCTCAGATTACAGGAGTGAAATACGTAATAGATTCGCATTCAGGAATGTTTATCAAGGCGCAGTGGAAATGGTCTCTGCCACTCATGAAGTACGCCTATCGTCATTCTCTCTTTTCCATAGTGACTAACCAGTCTCACAAAGAGTTAACTGAATCATGGGGAGCAAAGATTGAGGTGCTGGGTGCATTGTCTGTGGACGAAGTAGCTGTGAAACCTTTTAGCCGCCCGGAAGATCCGGCAGTAGTTATCATAGGATCATTTGCATCCGATGAACCCACCAAGGAAATTATAGAAGCATGCAGAAAACAGCCAGATATAAAATTCTTTATGACCGGCGCAATTAAGAATGCTCCCAAAGAACTAATTAGCAATGCTCCGGAGAATCTGAAATTCACGGATTTCCTAACACTTGAAAATTACGTGGGTTTAGTACAGTCTATGGATGCTGCGATCATCCTGGTTACGAATGATGACGTTATGCAGAGGGGCGCCTATGAAGCGATGTCGTGGGCAGTACCCATTATCACTTCTGACTGGAAGGTTTTGCGGGATAGTTTTTATCGCGGAGCAGTATTCGTGGATAATACTCCTGACGAAATAGTGTGCGCCGTAAAAGAGATAATCAGCAATTTAGATGAATATAAAAAGGAAATCACGGCATTGCGGCTTGAGCATAGTCAAGTGTGGGATAAAAATATTGCAGGTATCAACGCGTATATTGAAGAGTACAGTTAAGCTGGTCTGGCAAAGGAATTAGGATGAACATATCGATATTCGGCCTGGGTTATGTAGGTTGCGTCTCGGCTGCCTGTCTGTCAAGAATGGGGCATCGGGTAATTGGTGTTGATGTCGCAGTGGATAAGGTGAATTTAATCAACGCTGGAAAGTCTACTATCGTTGAGGATGAAATCGGAGAGATAGTTAGCCATGAAGTCGAGGAGGGGAGATTAAGCGCTACAAAATCCACTGAAGAGGCGATAGAGAAGACTGAGATCAGCTTAATATGCGTGGGGACACCGTCAAATGAGAACGGCAGCCTGAACCTTGAATATATAGAATCTTGCTGTTCTGCCATAGGCAAAGCCCTGGCTAAGAAGAGGAATTACCATATAATAGTCAATCGATCAACTATGTTGCCGCGCTCAATGCGCACAACTGTGCTTCCCCTACTTGAACAAAACTCCGATAAGAAGGCTGGCGCTGATTTTGGATTATGTATTAACCCGGAATTTTTACGTGAAGGTTCTTCCGTCTATGATTTTCATCACCCGCCTTATACAGTTATTGTTGCGTTGGATGAAAGATCAGCAGAAAAACTGGTCGATATTTACAGCGAAATTGATGCGCCGGTCATAAAGGTGCCAATTGAAGCTGCAGAGATGATAAAGTATGCTTCAAACTCCTATCATGCGTTAAAGATCTGTTTTGCCAACGAGATCGGCAGGTTATGTAAGGAAGCACAAGTAGACTCGCATCTTTTGATGGATGTATTTTGCCAGGACGACAAATTGAACACGTCTGCAGCTTATCTGAAACCAGGATTCGCATTTGGAGGATCATGTCTGCCCAAGGACGTGCGCGCCTTAAACTACTTTGCCCGCACAGTGGATCAGGATGTACCGGTCTTGAACTCTTTAATTCCGAGTAACAAGGCACATTTGGAAGAAGCTCTCCGGATGATTATGCACGGTGGACGCCGACCAGTGGGAATAATAGGTCTGGCATTTAAACAGGGAACTGATGACTTGCGTGAAAGCCCCATTGTTACCCTCGTTGAACAGTTGATCGGGCGTGGTTATCCAGTAAAAATATATGATGAGAACGTGAGGATCTCTCATATCTTCGGCGCAAACCGGGCTTTTATCGAGAAGGAGATTCCTCATATAGAGAAATTGATGACGCTGCAATTGAAAGACCTGATTTCATTTGCTGAGGTATTGGTCATTGGTCAAAATATCCCCGAACTGAAATCGATAAATCTGACAGACAAAGAAGTGGTTGAACTGACCAAGCCGGTTGACGATCAGAATGGACAGATAAGACGGGGGGTGGCGTGGTAGGAGTTCAATTTCAACTGCAGAACTCGAAAGATTTATCCGATTATAATGGTTGGAAATAAGAGAAATAAAACACTCTGAAAATGGAAGTATCTACAGGAAATCATTTGCTCTCGAAAAAGTATTACTTTTACATATTCTTCTTAGCTGTTTGTTTTCGGCTTATTTTATTGCTAACATTTGAGTGGGAAGACCATATCATTGACTCTTACGACGATATTGCCGTTAACATGCTGGAAGGAAATGGCTTCAGTTATAATGGAGATGACCCGACAGTCTGCAGAGCACCCGCTTACCCGACGTATTTAGCCACTATCTTTTATTGTTTTGGGTATCACCCTGTGCCATTTTTTATCCTGCGCCTTATTGATATTACTCTTGATTCAATCACAGCAATCGTTGTATTATGGCTGTCCATACTTTGGTTTCCTAACCTTAATCGATTTGGTAAGCTGGGAGCTGGTATTGCTTACGCTTTGAATCCGTTCGCTGCATATTACACACTTAAATTAGGCGCAGAGCCTTTGTCCATATTCTTTTTCTCCATTCATCTTGTAATATTGTATAAAGTATTTTTCCAGAAGAAGCTTAACTTTGCAGGAATAACGTTACTTGGAATAAGCGGAGGAATCTTAATGTTAAACAAATCCATATTCTTGCCTGTGGTAATTCTTATTCCCATCCTCTTATTTTCGCTTTTTTTAAATATGCGGTCATGGAGCTTTGTGTTAAGCGCGTTACTGGCGACTGGCATTTCCTTTTTGATTCTTCTCCCATGGTCCTGGAGAAATACGGCAGTAGCCGACAGATTTATACCCGTGCAGACGTTGCTCGGGTTCAACTTTTGGTACGATTTTACCATAGATAACAATAGAAACTTGAATTTTGTTGCCGGTAAGCTAAACACAACGATCTTTGAAACAGGCAAAGTTCTACTTAACGACGGGAGTCCTTATTATCCTTATTCTTTAGATGCCAAGCAGGATGCGAAATATGATCGCGAGCTGATTAACAGAGCGATTAAGTGGATTAAAAACAATCCTTCTAAGTTTGCCATTAAAGTTATTGATAATATGTTTTCATTCTGGTATATGGTTAAAACCCCGAAGAAAATGATTATCGCAGCTATATTTTCATTGACATTCATTTGTCTTTCTCTACGAGGAGCAGTTATAAATTTTTCGTTGGGACATAAATTGGAATCCATTTTCTTTCTGGTTCTCATATTATCGATTGATTTAGTGTATGCTCCGGTATTTAGTATATTTCGATTTTCTCTGGCTACATTCCCCGTTCTAAGTTTGCTGGCTGGATCAGCTCTTCACTTTCATTGTGGGCTTATTTTTTGTAGAAAAGATAGCGTAACATAATTTTCTTGTTGTATGTTGTAAATAGTATCTGATGCGGATTTATTTTGAAAATTTATGACGTGGATG
>CBDUWK010000277.1:0-4158 GCA_965370905.1 uncultured bacterium
TTCCCCTTTTCCATTTCCGCCCTTGCATCTTCACCCCCAATTCCTTATATTATAACTGAATTATAACTGGGCAGCACTGCAATCCC
The DNA here is from genome assembly GCA_965370905.1 of uncultured bacterium. GTDB lineage: Bacteria > Electryoneota > B3-LCP > B3-LCP > B3-LCP > JALGVT01. The sequence continues at coordinate 87 of CBDUWK010000277.1, forward strand.
CCGACCAAACTGCGGAGAACAAAATGAAACCGACCAGAATTTTAACCACAGTGGCTCTCATCAGCCTGTTCATATTCCCCTGCCTCCATGCCGAAATTCTACCCGCCCCCGGCCTATTCGATCCCGAAACAATGTTGTCAACTACCACCGGCGATCCTTATCCAACGTTCCCTGAGGACGCCAACCTGATTCCGCCCATGAATGCCGATCGCGTTGACGAGGTCGATCAAGCCTTGACTATCCTGATCCATACACCTGATATCCTCAATACCCACATTCCGGAGAGTTTCGACAGCCTGCTCTATTCCACCGGAATCTATCCTACCGGCAGCATGAACGATTATTTCCTCGAATCCTCCTACGGTAATTTCGGTGTGGAAGGTGAAGTTGTCGGCTGGGTCATCGCTGAAAATAACTACTCCTACTACACCTGGAACAACTACGGCTTTTCGGGCTATCCTCACAATGCGCAGAGACTGGCGGAAGAAGCGGTGCTTGCGGCTGACGAACTTGGCGTTGATTTTTCTAATTACGATAACGATAACGACGGCTGGGTAGATGCTCTGATCATAGTACATCAAGGTCCCGGCGCCGAAAATACCGGCAGCGCTGATGACATCTGGTCTCACCGCTGGTCATTTCCGGCAGTTTTCTTAGACGGCGTCTGGGTCAGCGATTACAGCATGGATCCCGAACTGGCCGGAACTGGTGTAACCGGAGAGATTGAACACATCGGCGTTTTCGCCCATGAATATACTCATCTTCTCGGTTTGCCTGACTTATACGATTATGACGAAAAACTGAATCCCGCTACCTTTACCGTGCTCGGTGATGAGAACGACCACCCGGTAATGGATTGGGGCATAATGGGTTACGGGGGTTACGGAATTTCATCTTATGGCAGAGGAGAATCTCCCAATCACCATGCCGCCTACTTCAAATATCTTTTGGGATGGGTAGATCCCATCGTCCTGACCGAATCGCAGACGAACATTCAGGTTCCTTCGTATGAAACCAATCCCACCGTTTACAAAATCCCCATCGGCGGATCCGGCAGCGAATACTTCCTGATCGAAAACCGCGATCCCACTGATGCCGGTGCTATCTTCGACAAGTGGGACAGCGATTTCTCCGCCTGGTTCAATTGGTTCACTCCCGGCAGCAATACCCTCGATGCCGGTCTGATCATTACGCACATCGACGAGGAGATGCCTTTAAACAACGGTTGGCCTGCCGATCCGCATTACGGCTGTATGGTCGTTGACGCCGGTTATACCTCTTCCCAGCCCTGGCCCAACCTCGAATTCACTGAATGGTGGCATCCCTACGAGTTCCGCGTCGGAGCGGCCTGGAGCGCTGAAGATTCTCAGCATGAGTTCACCCCCTTGACCGATCCCAGCACTGACGGCTACTACGGTCCTTCCGGTATCTACATAACCAACATCAGCAACTCCGGGCCGGTGATGTACTTCGATATTGAATTCACCGGTACTCCCGAGCTCGAATTTGTCGCCACCTTGGTGGAAAATGACGGCGGAGATGAAGACGGTTTCCTTGATCAGACCGAAACCGGCGATCTATACATTAGTATTCGAAATATCGGTTTTGGCCCCGCCACTCAGGTCAGTGCAGTTTTGTCAGAAATCGATCCTTATATGACCGTAGAAGAGGATCAGGCGGATTATCCCGACATGAATATCGGCGATGTTGGTGAAAACTCTTCACCCTTCAGAGTCAGCGTTGCTGAAAACTGTCCTATAGGTTATGATGCTGAGGTAACGCTCGACGTTAGTTGGGAAGGAGGGGGTTACACCCAATTGACCGTTCCCCTGGAATTGAACTGGGACGTCATGTTCTCGGATGACGTTGAAAGCGGCCCGGGGGGGTGGTCTCACGGCGTCGCCTACGGCAATTACAACGATCAGTGGCATATTTCTACAGAGGATAACCACACCACCAACGGCACTCATGCTTGGAAGTGCGGATCTGAAGGCAGCGGCAACTACGGCTCTATGTTGAATTCCGAATTGGTCGGCCCCGGTGTAATACTCTATGAAGATGCCCGCGTCTCCTTCTGGCACCGCATGAATGCCGAAGAGGGCTGGGATGGTGGCGTCATCGAAAGAATGGCTGCAGGCGGCAACTGGGAAATGATCCAGCCTATCGGCGGTTACCCCAACCAGATTACCCATAATACCTCTGCGCCCTTCTATAATGGCACACCCTGTTTCTCTTCCGATTTCGATTGGAGTTTTACAAGCGCTGTTATCCCCGACTGCGGTGGGACCACTTTGGTGCGTTTCCGTTTCGGCAGTGATGGCGGGGTCGAAGAGGAGGGTTGGTACATTGACGATATACGCTTCTACCAGGGTGAAGGCTTGGTCGCTGTAAGCGATGAAGAAATCGTGCAGCTTCCCCGTGAATTTGTACTTCACGAACCCTATCCCAATCCTTTCAACTCAAGCACGATGCTTCATTTCGCACTACCGAAAACTGCAGAAATCAAAATCGACCTGGTGGATATCACCGGCCGCAAAGTGATGACCCTCGTTGATGGCTACCGAAATGCCGGTGAACATACGATTACACTTTCAGGTGACGGCTTGGCTTCCGGCGTCTACTTTGCGGTGCTGCACACACCGGACAAAATCCTGACTCAAAAGATACTTCATCTGAAATAACTACCTATCAACGCCCCTTAAAAACCGCGCCATTGGTGCGGTTTTTTTTATGAGAATCCCCTTGTAGGAATCGGCTTACCTCCTGGTTATCGAATTCCGATCCGCCATGCATTTTTCTTATAACTAAATTAAAGATGTCAGAAGATAACAAAAAACACCAAATCAGTCACCAACAACCCGGCGGTAACTCTCGTAACCATAATAGTAGTGCAAATCGTGCAGTCAGATGGTGCAGAGTAAGACTATTTGGTCACGCTCACAGCATCGTCACGACGCCTATTTAAAGGAAAATCTGGAGTATTACAGTAGCGCGGCACGCGACTTGCACTTTGAACACCACAAGTGTGATAAAACTACTGTATATTTGAGTCACGGAAAATTCAAACAACAGAAAAACAAGATTCAAGATAGACCAAAAAATTTAAACGAGTGATTTTCCTCACTCCATGTAGTTTCGAGATTGATTATATTTCCGATGCCGTTATTGAATGTAGTAAGACTAAAGATAACTGAGAGGATGTTATGGCAGCGGTTCATGAAAATCAAAGGAAACGCCGCCGGAAGAAACGTCAAACCGATGGCAGGCGCAGTAAGTTGAAAATCTGCACTTCCTGTGAAAAAGAAAGCAAATGGCTATCCGTTGATGGTAGGTGCTGGGAATGCACCGTGGAAATGGCGAAGGGAAAAATCCCCCTGCATATAGATCCCACTGAAGAAGAGCAGGGCAACATCTCGATGTTGCCTGGAATTACGGGAATCTTGATCTGAATTATCTTAAGGGGGGAAAATGTGAGACGGCCGCTGGCCGTCTTTTTTATTGCTTGAAATTTCACCTGTAATGTAGAGCTTTATCCACCCGTTAGTGCACCCAAACTTAGATTTCTATCTGTTAAATCCGCGTAATCTGTGTAATCCGTGATTCAGACAATTAACCCGACACTGTCTTGGTGTCATGTCACCGCTGTGCTAAATGATTGATATCAAGAGATAGTTTACAAATGTTTCATGAGATGGTATACAGTTCTTTGTCATTATTTTTGGCTTGATTTAAGTCAGGCAAGCCGTAGGATTGCCTGACTTAGGGCCTTGTTCTTTGATCCCGGATCGGTTTCGTCAGCATAATTTCCCGTACGAAACGGTAGCGGAAATAGACGTGCCAGCAACCGGTTCCCAAAGGTCGGACTTCCACGGTCCAGCCAGCTAAGCCCCGACCGACCATCTTTCGTTGCCCTCCCAGGCTAATGCGACCACGAGGACAGACACTGCGATAAATACTACCGGGTAAACCAATTCGTTGTCGTCTGACCGGCACAATGAAGGATCGCTCGCTACACCGATAACGACTGATGGGCGGTTCGTCGCCCAGCTCCTGATGCGGACGAATGTGATTG
>CBDUWK010000278.1:0-4149 GCA_965370905.1 uncultured bacterium
CAGTGTTGGCATCATACCTTTACGACCCTTCACTTTGCCCATTTGTTTCATCATAGAGCGAATTTGATCGTACTGCTTGAGAAGCTGGTTAACATCCTGAACGCGAGTGCCCGAACCATCTGCAATTCTCCTGCGTCGGCTGCCGTTGATAACCTGTGGTTTATGTCGTTCTTCAGGCGTCATGGAGAGGATAATAGCTTCAGTTCGCTTCATATCCTTCTCGTCCAGGTCGAGACCCTTAAGCTGTTTTCCCATACCTGGTATCATACTTAAGATCTGATCCATGGATCCCATCTTGCGGATTTGCTTAAACTGATCCAAAAAATCTTCTAAGGTGAATTCCAGCCGGGCGATTTTTTGCGCCATCTTTTCGGCTGATTCCTGATCTACCGTTTCCTGAGCCTTCTCGACTAGAGTGACTATATCTCCCATACCCAGGATGCGAGAAGTAAGACGATCCGGATGGAACTCCTCGAGAGCATCAGGTTTTTCGCCTGTTCCTATAAATCTAATCGGTTTACCGGTGACCGCCCGGATAGAGAGGGCCGCACCACCCTTCGCATCGCCATCCAACTTGGTCAAGACTATGCCGTGGTAATCTAACCGTTCTGAAAATTCCAATGCCGCTTTGACGGCATCCTGGCCAGCCATGCCGTCTGCCACGTAAAGAATCTCCGCTGGTTTTACTGCGTCGCGAATACGTGACAACTCCTGCATCATCTCATCATTGATGTGTAACCTGCCAGCAGTGTCTAAGAGCACCACATCCCTGCTGGTACGACGGGCTTCATTCAGAGCCCCTTTGCAGATTTCAACTGGGTTTAGTACACCCGGCGACCAAACCGGAACGTCGAGCTGGCGCCCTAACTGCACCAACTGATCAATAGCAGCGGGACGATATATATCTGCTGCAGCCAACAACGGGAATTTTCCTTTTCGTCTCAGGTGAAGAGCCAGTTTAGCACAAAGAGTCGTTTTCCCTGAACCCTGTAAACCTACGCGCATTATAGCTACCGGCGGCAATCCGGAAAGATCCAGCTTGCTTTGCCCTTCACCCAAAAGCATAATCAACTCGTCGTTAATGATCTTGATGACCAGTTGTCCCGGTGTAATACTTTTAGTGACTTCCTGCCCAAGCGCTTTTTCCTGCACGCGAGATATGAAATCCTTCACGACCTTAAAATTAACGTCTGCTTCCAGAAGAATTCTGCGTACTTCCCTCATAGACTGCTTCACGTTCTCTTCGGTCAGTTTACCGTGACCGCGCAATTTCTTAAAAAAGTCCTCGAATCGTGAAGTTAATTGATCGAACATAAGTATACAAATATTCTACAATTAGATCAGTGTATCTTAATCATTTTGGTATCGTTCAATAATTTTCTCAATAAGTCCGCTACTGGATCGATTTTCAGTCATTGGAATGCGGATTACTTCCCCGCCTGTCGTTTTTACTTCCTTTGCGCCAACAATCTTATCTTCAGTGTAATCCGCACCTTTGACCAGGACGTCAGGTTTCAAGCCGGTTATAAGATCGAGCGGTGTATCCTGTTCGAAAAAGGTTACCACGTTCACGGGACGAAGACATGACAGGGCGAAGGCGCGATCATATTGTTTTATCAGGGGTCTTTTCGAACCCTTTATCCGTTCGACGGAGGAATCTGTGTTGAGACCTACTACCAACAGATCGCCACACTTTCTTGCTTCAACCAGATAGTCAAGGTGTCCTCGATGTAAAATGTCAAATACGCCATTGGTGAATACAATTTTTAAGCCCTCCAACTTCCATTGACTTCGTAAAGCGAATAATTCCGACCAATCCGGGATCACTTTACCTAAATCGACTTTATTCACTAATGAACTTCCCATTTAAATTATCATCCAGTGAAATGTAAGCAAACATCATCGTGGGCGATATCGGATTCGAACCAATGACCTCTGGTATGTGAGACCAGCGCTCTAACCAACTGAGCTAATCGCCCTTCATTGCCAATAAGGTAATTACGGATATTTAAACTTTCCTTATTGAATGTCAGTTAGTAACTCTTTCATGAGCCTGTCCTGATCAATAGGGACGACCCCCACTTCACCACAGACAATTCCTGCGGCATAGTTTGCCATGGTTACAGCATCCTGCAACGATGCTCCAGCCACTTTCGCCACCATCAGGGTGGCTATAACGGTATCACCAGCTCCTGAAACGTCATGTATTTTTGCGGCGAGTGTTGGCAGATATAGGGGCTTTTCGCCAACTCCCGGGAAAAGACACATACCTTTACTGCCAAGCGTTATCATTATGCTACGGCATTCCAACCGCTCGAATAGAGTCTGAGCGGCTTCAAACAGAACCTCATCTGAATTGATTTTGATACCCAGAGTCTCCTCAGTTTCACGCCTGTTTGGCTTAATGACGTCGACTTTGAGATATTCAAAGAAGTTTTTAAACTTGGGATCAACCGCCGTGAAGACATCATGTTTACGGCATATTGAGATAGTTTCCCGAATCAGGTTCGGTGTAAGAACACCTTTGTTATAATCCTGAAAGATGACGCCATCAATATCTTCAATCTTTTCACTGAACAATTGCAGAAGTTGATCTTCAATTTGCGCAGGTAGATCTTTTTTTGATTCTACATCAGCTCGCACAACGTGCTGATCATGAGCTATAATTCGCGTTTTAATTGTCGATGGTCTACCGTGATCGGTAACGATTCCCTCCGTTGCTACCCCGATGTTCGCAAAGAGCGACTTGATCATATCGCCAGAGGGATCATTCCCCACAACACCTATAGGTAAAACTTCCGCCCCGAGGTTGAGGATATTATAAGCAACGTTTGCCGCTCCTCCTAACTTCACGGTTTCAGACGTAACTTCAACTACTGGAACCGGAGCTTCCGGTGAAATTCGACCCACGTTACCCCACATATAACTATCGAGCATTAGATCGCCGATAACCGCGATGCGCTTTTGTTTAAACCTGTCAAAGAGCTCTTTTAAATGTGACTTACTAAGACTTATCATCTCTTTATATCTAGTTTTCGCTCGCTAAATATAACAATATTTTCAACTAAAAGCAACCTATTTTTATAGGCTCCTCAAAGCGATTTTCTTATGGACATCATTAAGTTTTGTTAGTTTTATGTGCTTGATGGAACTATTGCCCAAGCATCCCACAAAAAAAAGTTAAAGAAATCTTAAAATATGCCGATAAGAATATTGAGACTAATACAAATTAAAAATCGAAGGAGGTGAACAAATGAAATCATACCGTGTACCTGAAGATACCTTGTATTCGATTGCGCAGGTGAATGCTATCACAGGAGTGGCGAAACCCACCATTCGATTTTGGGAAAAAGAATTCTGTGACTTCCTGAAACCACTGCGAACTCAGGGTAATCAAAGGCGCTACGGAAGACCCGACATTGAAGTAATCGAACGGATCAACCACCTGGTTCGTTCCGAAGGCTTCACTTTAGAAGGCGCTAGAAAAAAGATGGAGTCGGAGCTTGCCGAGAAAGAAGTCGAAATCTCCACAGATGAGATTCAACTTACTAAACTAGCGGATACAATGTCAGATTATCTGCTTAAAAAGTTACTTGAAAAATCAACAGTTTAAGAAAAATCCAAAAAAGAAATAATAGCTCAAGGGGGTGAACCGAAATGAGCACAAGAATCAATCACAATATCCTGTCGTTAACCGCTCAACGTGCGATTTGGATTAACCAGAAAGCACTTGATCAAGCAGTTCAACGTTTATCCACAGGACTTAGAATCAACAATGCGTGGGATGATCCCGCCGGGTTGGCGATTTCCGAACGCTTCAGGGCTCAGATATCCTCGATGGAAGAAGCGGAGAGAAATGCCAATTACAACATCAACATGATGCAGACTGCCGAAGGAGCATTAGCAGTTCTAGACGAAATGTTGATAAGAATGCGTGCACTTGCTATACAATCATCCAACGGAGCCCTGACGGATGGTGACCGATCAGCTTTAGATGTGGAATTTCAGCAACTTATCTCTGAGGTTAACCGTATCTCACAGGTGACCAATTATAACGGATTAACCCTGCTGGATGGGTCTTTCTCTTCGACCGGGATAAAATTCCACATTGGTACTGCGCGCTCGTCATCCGGATCAAATTTGTATTTT
>CBDUWK010000279.1:0-4133 GCA_965370905.1 uncultured bacterium
TCAAAGGTCACGTGGTATTTGCTGCTGAATTCCTCTTTGGTTTTCCAGAAAGCTTCACTATTCATTTTGTGCGGTGCGCCATGTGATTTGTTATCATACACACCGTATCCACGTCCCTTTCTGGTTTTGAAATATCCGCAGGATGGCACCTCAGCGGTGTTTTCACCATAAACCATATCGCAGAGCATCTTGGTAACGGATTCCCATTCGGATCCATTTTCAGCCGAGAACACGCGCCAGCCGTAAGGTTCAAACCAATCGCGGGGAGTACCGTATACTATCGATGACATCTTATGGTCGTCGATACCGAAGTCGTTCCAATCAAGCAAATAATAAAGATTGGACAAGCCCAGACCCCAGGCGCTGTTTTTGGTCTCATGGATCGATCCGGCAGTATGTCCCCCTTCGCCTTCAAGGGCAAAGACTTTCACTCCGTCAGCACGCGCCAGTTTAAGTGCCGCCGCTATCCCCGCGGCTGCAGGAGATCCATGTCCTGAGGGACCGGTATTGAACTTGAATAACAGAGTCCTGTCGATTACTTCTGCATGCCCCGGAAGTCCGTCCCGGTAGCGCAAAGTGGCGAGATGTTCAGGATAAAGAGCTCTGGTTGGTTCTCTATCCAGCAGATATTTTGCATCGTTAGTTTTGAGGTATTTTATCCTCATAGCGTCGTTTAGAACGGCCAAGACTGCATATACCAACGGGTTAGTATGACCAGCCACCAGAACGAACTTATCGCCAAAGCGTTTTCCAGGTTTACGAATATCCCACCTCATAGCGCCTGAGAGCAGCAGAGCGATAAAGGCGTGCATCTTGGAGCGACTGCCGCCGGGATGACCGCTTTGCCGGTAATTCAGCATTATATCGACATATTGGTCGGCGAGATCTTTGATCTTTTCCCAATGTCTGAATTGCGGTTTCAGCTCTTCGTATTTTCGTTGATTCATGAGTTCTTCAGAAATTTATCTATAAGCGGAATCTGTGTCTGATTTATTCGACCTTTGGGTTTTCAAAGAGATTAAGTTTGGTATACTGCGAGTCTTTTCTTCAATTCATCAGCTATTTTTCGTCCAGTGTTGAAGCAGAGTTGCAGCTCTTCATCGCCCGGGACGTATTTGGCTTTAATACTCTCAGCAACGAGCTCGACTTTCATCTCAGAGAGGGCATCTTCAATCTGCTTGGTCGCTTCACTACCCCAACCATAGGAGCCGAAAGCCGCACCGATCAGCCCAGTACGGCGTAATCCCTTAAGATATACGAGAATATCGGCGATGGTTGGGAAGAGATTTTTATTTAGTGTAGGTGAACCTACGATCAGGGCTCCAGCGTCCAGGAGTTCTGTGGCGACATCGCTGCGGTGCGACTTTCCCATAGGCATCATTTTGACCTTTGTTCCGCCATCGACCAAGCCATCGCAGATTGCTGCGGCCATTTTGGCAGTGCTCTGCCACATGGTATCGTAGACCACCACAGCTTTATTCGAACTCTTCAGCTGTGCCCACTGAGTGTATAGATTCAAGATTTTATTGCGGTTTTCCCGCCACACAGGGCCGTGATCCGGTGCGATTATTTTGGGAGTGATACTACTCTCCTGCATCTTATTAAGCAACTTTATAACCAAGGGTGAGTAGGGCGTGAGGATGTTGGCGTAATACTTGGCAGCCTCTTCTTCCAGGCGGCTGCCTTCCAATTCATCATCGAATCTCTCCGCCGTCGCCCAATGCATCCCAAAGACGTCCTGAGAGAAGAGAATTTCATCTTCCGGTATATAGCTGAACATGCTGTCAGGCCAGTGCAGCATCTTGGTTTCGAAAAAGGTGAACTTTTTGCCTCCAAGGTCAAGTTCTTCTTTATCCTTAACGACCTGGATTTCACGCGTTGTCAGCCTGTGTTCTTTTAGAACTTTACTGCCCATGTTGGAAGCGATGATTTTCTCGGGGTTCAACAAGTGAATAAGTTCAGGCAGACAACCGGAATGATCGAGTTCGGCATGGTTGGAAATAATTGCGTCTATTCGCGGTGGATCTACAACAGAAGAGATCCTCGCCATCATTTCATCGAAAAAGGGTTCTTTGACCGTGTCGATCAGGGTGACCTTGTCCGCGATGACCAGAAAGGCATTGTAGGTGGTCCCGCCCTGAGTGGCGTAACCGTGAAAATCACGAATATCCCAATCTATTGCACCTACCCAGTACACATCATCTTTTATCTTTACTGCTTTAAAACTATCCATTCCAGTTGTATCCCATTACACTGTTTTCTGATATCTCTCTATATTGGTGAAAATTCATCTTTACTTGCGCCACAAATCGGACAGACCCAGTCCTGGGGGAGATCCTCGAAAGTAGTTTCAGCTGCGATGCCGTTATCCGGATCCCCTTCTTCAGGATCGTATCTGTAGCCACATACCTGGCAAATGTAAGAACGCATTCTATTTAAATCCTCCGCATACTTGATTTTCAAGCAAATGAGCTTGGGTACATAGGCGAGTCTGCAGGTGCGTTTCTATCGTAGAACTTTATTGGCTTGAAGTTTATCTACTGCGCCGTCTCTGCTGGGGGAGTATAGACTCTGGTAGCAAGCTCACGATCCAACATGAATAAGCCAGGTCCTGTTTCACCAGCCAGTTTGACCTGCTGGATAACGGCGTCCGCTGAAGACTCTTCTTCCACCTGTTCGTCAACGAACCACTGCAGGAAGCTTTCAGTGGAGCGGTCTTTTTCTTTAACAGACAGATCCACCAACTTATAAATCAGGCTGGTGACAAGCTGCTCGTGTTTCAGGACAGCCTCAAAAACTGCCAGCGGTGATTTCCAGTCTGTGGGAGGACCCTCCACCGGCATCAATTTGATGCGGGCGCCGCGGTCGTTTATATAGTCATAAAACTTCATTACGTGTGTCATTTCCTCCTGAGCCTGCACCTGCATCCAATTGGCAAAACCATTGAGGTTGAGACTATGGTAATAGGCCGCCATGGAAAGGTACAGATAGGCGGAATAGAGTTCTGCATTGAGTTGCTCGTTCAACGCATCTTCGATTTTCTTCTTGAGCACGTTTTATCTCCTTATAGGTTTAGTTTTCACGTAGAAAGACGTCGTCGTATTCTATTTCAAAGCGCAGCTTGTGCTTAGCTTCTTCCTGGGCCAGAGCCTTAAGGGTATCTTTTAACTTAGCATCTTCAACTGCTTCGGCCATGTCCGAATAGAGTTTGAAGGCAGCTTTCTCCTTCTTCATGGCGAGGACAAGCGCTTTCTGGTAATCCAGATCTTCGTCAGGATTGACGTCCACCATGTAATCGGCGAGCTTCATATCCGGGATTCTCCGGTATGATGAAGTGAAATAATCACCTTTCTTGATGCCTTCCAATTTAGCTTTGTGCCGCGCCTCCTCTTTGGCGAAATCGTGGAAGATTTCCTTCATATATTGCTTATCCATCTTGTCAGCCAGGTCGAGGTAAAACTGATGTGCCTCTTCCTCATTCTTAATTGCAAAATCAATGGCTTCATGAAAATTGTCGGATGGCATTTTTAATCTCCTTAACTTATATTATTTCTGCTATCTTAGGATCAATCCAGCAGCCTTTTTTGACCTTCTATCTTTTGTATTGGGGCGATATCCTGTGCGACCTCCATGCAGCCAAGATATTTCCCCGTCTTGTCACGTACTGCGAAGTATCTAATGTACACCTTTTTATCGTTCATGTCAATCCAGAAATCTGCTACGTCTCTTGTACCGCTGCGGAAAGCCTCTACTATCCGGGTTACCAAATGTACGCTCTTCTGGGGGTGGCAGTTCTGTACCAGGTTCCCGAGGATCGCCCTGGTGCGCGTAAAGATCATATGTTTGGAAAGGCTGAAGTACTTGACGGTATCCTTGTCGTCGATAAAGGTGATTTCCACCGGGAGCGTATTGAGCATCGCTTCCAGGACGTGTGGTGAAATAGCGCCAGTTTCAAATTGTATCTCACCCTCTTCAGCGAGCGGCTCAATTTCCGACTCGCTTTCAGTTTCCTCTATTTGCGGGGAAAAGGAACAGTAACCGATGTCGCGGAACTGTTTTAATACGTCTTCCCAATCATCCTCTTTAAGAGCTTCCAGCGAGGCCGGGAAGAGCATATTATTCTCTTTAAAGAA
>CBDUWK010000280.1:0-4121 GCA_965370905.1 uncultured bacterium
TGCACATATTCCTAAAGCTGTGGCTGAGCAGAAACCCTTTCTTTTAAGTAATCCTAGATGCTCCGCTGCCTTGAACATAATGAAGGTCGCCCGGGAACTTCTCAAACTCCCGGTTACCAATACAAATACCGGATCGCTTTTTAAGCATATTTTCTCAATAGGAGAATAAATTGGAGAAAAACAAACAAAAAGGCCCATCGCTCAGTGCTTTAGCTGCACTGACCACTCTGGCAATAGCCCTCTGGTTACAAGTTGATTTGGCTACCGCTCTGTTTCGGTCTATCCTGGTCTACCTAACCTTTTCTCTAATGTTGATGGCTTACCGAGTCATCCTCGGGCGCTTCCTCGCTATCTCTCAAGCGAGAGCTGAACAGGAATTGTTGGATAAAATCCAACGTGAGGCTGAAGAGGAAGAAGCACAGAAGAGAGAAAGACAAGAACTTGAAAAGGAGAAAATATCTCTAACAAAATCAAACGATGCGGCTTCGAGAGAGAAATCGTCGGTGAATAAAAAAATCGAAAAGCAGAAAGAAGTAGCTGAAGCTTAATAAATAGTCTAAACGTTTTGGTAATGAGTCTAATAGCGCTAAATTCAAATGGATTTGCAGGAACTCTGGCGAAAATATCTTGATGCCCGGGATCCTTCTCTCCGGGAACAATTGCTGCTGAACTATCTGCCTCTGGTGAAAGTAGTCGCGGGTAGCATGAAGCAGAAATTACCCCAGGCTGTACAGCTCGCCGACCTTGAGGGTTCGGGAATTAGAGGGCTGATACAGGCAGTGGATGGCTTTGATCTCGATCATGGTGTCAAGTTTGAAAGTTATGCTTCCAATCGCATCCGCGGTGCCATTCTGGACGGGTTGCGCGAGTACGATTGGTTGCCCAGATCCTTGCGATCCAAATCCAAATCCTTAGAGCGCGCTTTCGAAGTATGCGAAGTGCGCTGTGGAGGAATTCCTGATGATGAGGATGTCGCTGCAGAATTGGGCCTTTCCTTAGATGAATATTATGAACGCCTCGATGAAGTGGGTTCAATGCAGATAGTGTCCTTAGACAGCGAACCCGATCGGGCAGAAGGCGTCGGTAGTTACCACGATGTAATTCCTGATAAAGATGTGAAAGACCCTTTAGCTAATGTCGAAAGGGAAGAAGATAGACAGTTGGTTACCATGTGGCTTCAAGAACTTCCGGAACGAATGCGACAAGTGATGGTTTTATATTATTATGAGGAGCTTACCTTGAAGGAAATCGGTGAAGTGCTTAGTCTATCAGAATCTCGCATCTGTCAGATTCATACCGCAGCTATACATTCAATTAGAGCTCGGTTACATCTGGAGCAGGTCGCATGAAATTCATGGTGCTTCAGGATAACCTCACGAAGGTGAAAGCTGTCGAGGAGACCTTCCAACAGATGCTCCGTTTTCCCGATAATGAGCACCAGGCTATTACCAGCCAGCTGGTAAAGCAGCGTGAATTACGGTCGCGCCAGGTGAATAAGTCAGACCGCTCCGAAAATAGCAAAGTGCAGCGGGAAAGGACGCCGGACGACAATGAGGGCATAAATCCAAAGGGTCGCAAACAAGAACAGAGTACAACTGATGTAGAACAATCAACTCAATGTAGTATTGATTTTCTGGTGTAAAAGTGGAAGTAACTTTCGCAGATGAAATAGAACAAATTCGTGTATTAGCTGGCCGTGTTGCCGGATTGCCGGCTCTACCTATGATTGTTACACAACTTCTTGAAGCGGTGGATGATCCTCATACTTCAGCTTCTGAGCTGGCTTCATTAATATCGTCCGATACAGCCCTGGCGACGCGTTTGCTAAAGCTCGCCAATTCTGCCTATTATGGATTCCCCAGGCGTATTGGTACAGTTAATCTGGCTGTAGTAGTACTTGGATTTGAGACAGTTCGTGATCTTTGTCTCTCAGTTCTGATTACTGACTGCTTCTTCCAGGGCGCTGATAAAATGCCTATCGATATGGAAGAATTCTGGCGACATTCTCTTTCGGTAGCCATTTGCACCAGGATAGTTTACAGAACAAGTGGCGCTAAACATCCGGGGGAAGGATTCATCGCTGGACTGGTTCATGATATTGGCAGGCTATTCCTGGCAAGATACTTTCCTGAAGATTATACCAGGGTGCTAAACACAGTCGAAAAAGACGGCTTGAATTTAATGGATGCTGAGCGCAAGGTTTTTTCTACAACCCATTCAGTGGCGGGAGCCTGGTTGATAGACGAATGGAATCTCCCTGTTTGGCTCGTCGAATCCACCAAGAATCATCACTGTTTTATTGAAAATACAGAACGCAAACAACTTTCACAATCGGTTTGTCTAGCCGACAAACTTGTCAAAATATATTATTCCCAAGATAGTGTTAAGTCACCAGGTATAGAACTTACACCAGAAGTTAAAAAGTCTCTACGCATCAGGACAGAAGAAAACGGATTCTTTGATTACAATTTCTATTTTAAGAAGTTTGAGATTGAACTCAACCATTCAGAAAAATTCATGGAGACTATTCGAAAACCTGTGTCTGCTGGATATACTAAGAATACGAAAACAGTTGCATGAGCAAAAACGAGAGGTCGCGAGACTTGGAAAATCAAGAACCACAGTCACCTCATAACGACAATAATGAGTACAGACGCGCTCGCCCTCATGATAGAATCGGCCAGGATTCCAATCCCGAGTTCGATAAAAAAATCGCTTCCCTGGTCGCTTCCTTTGAAGAGAGGATTGCCAAATTCAAGGAGCACATTGCAAACCTCGAGAATAAGATTAACGAACTCCGGAAAACCAAGGATCGAGCCAGATCAGCCTTCGACGAGTTCTTGAACGTGCAGGAATTGACCGACATGATCCGCAGTACGCGTGATCCCGCTCAGATCGTAGATATTCTGGCGAACCTCGTGAGTAAATTCATCGACTACGAAGCTTTGGGTATCTACCTCTTTTCCAAGGCTGGCAGTAAATTGGAACCTCTGGGTTCACAGCCGGTTAGACTGTATCAGGCTGCCCAAAGCCAGCTTGAAGAAGGTATTGTTGATTGGGTTATCTCTGAGCGGAGACCGGTTATTGTCCCCTGGACAGAGAGCTTCGGCACAGTACAGAAAAGTCGCAATAAAAACTTGGTGATTGTTCCTCTGATTGCGGGAGAGGAGCCCCTCGGAGTTGCCTTGATGAGTACCGTCAGGAGCGCTGATAATTTCTCTTCACAAGATTTGAAAATGCTCTATTTTGCCGTATCCCATTCGGCAGTTTCCATCCAGAACGCACTCCATACCAGGGAGATACATTCCACCAAGGATTTTCTTTCCAGTTTGCTTGAAAATGCCGGAGACGTAATTTTTTCTTTAGATCAAAAAGGTGCTTTCAATTATATTAATCCCAGAATAGAGGAATTAGGATTTAAAAAGGAGGATTTGCTGGACCAACATTATCGAACGCTTTTTAAAGATCAAGAGACGATTAGACGCATAGATAGCACCTTAAAACATGCCAGTAAACAGGTCTTCGATTATAAATTCAGCCGTGGATCAGTGAAAACTCAGCAATTCACAGTCAATCTGGTCCCATTAAGCGGTTCTGGGAGCCGTCCAATCGGAGCCCTTGGAATTATGAGAAACGTCACGGAGATCAGCCAACTCCAGAAGAAACTCCTCGAATCGGAGAGATTGGCTGCCTATACCCAGACAGTGATAACTTTGAACCATGAGATTAACAACCCTCTTACCACTGTTATGGGAAACATCTATCTCTTAGAAAAAGATACCGAAGGTTCGGATGATGAGAAACTAACGCATCGCTTCAAAGTAATCCAGGAAAACTGTCAACGGATACAACAAGTGATTAAAAAGCTCGAAAAAATAAATGAATTGAAGACAGTTTCCTACCTGGGAACCACTAAAATGGTAGACCTGGGTGATTTGGATGAAGAATAATTCCTTAATCGAAGGGTGAATATTTTGCGCCGCCTAATCATATTTCTTCTGATTATATCTTCTCCGCTTCTGTCGTTTGGCGCTCTGCTTAAATCAATCAGCGGATCTGAAGAATCACAGAACGATTTTGCGATCGTGACGCTGCAATTCGACCAGACAGTACCATATGCC
>CBDUWK010000281.1:0-4086 GCA_965370905.1 uncultured bacterium
CCCCTACCCCCCTAAACAAAGGGGGGGGACAAATTCAGGATGTTATCGACTTCTGGGAAACCGAAGGAGTGAAACTATCACAGAATCATAGAGTCACAGCCAATCTTAAGAAACAGATACAGCGTTGTCTTAATGACGATGATTGGTTTAAAACTTTCAAGGAAGCCGTACTCCACGCAAACAACTGTCCTTATGCAAGAGGTGAAGTAAAGCCATGGAAACTTACTCTGCGCTGGATTACAGAGAACAGAGGGAAGGTTGACAGGGTATTAGATTGGCACGTATCTGAACAGCAGAATGACGATCACATACCATTCGGAGGTTAGATGAGATGGAATGAACTACACGACTTAGAGGCGGAACAGACGGTACTGGCAGGTGTGATACGGGACAGTGATTACCTGCCTTGCCTGAACAACCTGCAAAGCGATGATTTCCACAATCCCAAAAATCGGGGGATATTTGATGCAGTGATGAAGCTGTGGAAAGATGGTAGTGAAGTTGATTGGGTTACGGTTTCCGGCGTGTTGAATCAACAGCAAATGATCTATGTAGATGATATTATCCAGCGTTTAGCATCACCTGCACTGGCTGAAAGCGCCGCATATGCCGTCCACCGGATCGGTAGGGTGAGGAATCTGCTGCTATCTGCATCAGGAATACTTGAAAAGGCGGATAAGACAACGGAATTGCAGGAGATTATCGGCGGATTAAGCCGGGTTATCATTGACAATCAATCAGAGAAATCCGATCTGGTGCGGATAGGAACGGTTGCCGATGAGGTTGTAACCTATCTTGACGATAAATACCAGATGAGACTACCGAAAGGGATCGCGACAGGAATTGATCCTTTTGATGATCTGCTTAATGGGCTACCGCCAGAATGCTTGATGATATTAGGAGGTAGGACTTCCACCGGCAAAACGGCGCTGTCGCTCTCTATGGCGAGCTATATGGCGGATAAGAGTCCGGTGTTGTTCATTACCGGGGAAATGTCTCCAAAATCGCTGTTTATCCGTGCAATGGCGAATGAGAGCGGATTGGAAGTGAAGGAATTTCTCGGTTTAATGGATCAACTCGCTTCTGTGAAATTCAAGGGTGGACTGACTAAAATCAAAAGCAAACAGCTATGGTTTATGGAGGCCTACGGCGCCACCATAGAAGATCTGCACGGGCGCATAATGAGTGCCTTTTACCGGATCAAGCCAGCAGTAATATTCGTGGATTACCTACAACAGGTGGCGAGGGCAAAGAGGGGCGTACCAGCTTATCAATCTACATCTGAAGCAAGTGGGTTTTTAAAGCAGCTATCCGGCTACCTGAAAACACCGATAATCGCAATGAGCCAGGTATCGCGGATGAAGGGTGATAAACGACAGGAGGTGATAACGACCGATGCCATAGTTCGCTTGACCCTCCAGGATCTCAGGGATAGCGGCAACATTGAGCAGGATGCGGACTTGGTTATGTTTATTCAGTCACCAGGGACACGTAAGAACGATGGTGAAAACACTATCGAGATAGAATTGGAATTGGCTAAAAATCGGCTGCTTGGCGGGTGTGCAAGATGGAAATATAAATATCACTTGCCAACGGGGATATTTGAAAAAGGTGGGGCAGAAGAATGAAGTATGTAAATCAAAGGGAATTCGTACGGAAAATCGAAAACCTTATAGTCGAACGATGGCCTGCTGTCCTGGAGGATAAAAAGAACAAGGCGGTCATGGAAAAAATGGGTTGCTGGTACGGATTTCTGTTCGATATTATAAGGTCTCGGATGAAAAATGAGGCAGCGCAAACCAAAATGATCGGAGACCTGTTAGAAAAAAAATATGAGGCGAGAGATAATGAATCAGGAAGAACTCATAAAGCAAGCACAGAATCCGAAAACGCCACCCTCTCGATTGCGTGAATTGGCGGACGGCGGAGAATTGAAAATCCAATTAACGATCTTTAGGCACCCGAACTGCCCTCCAAGTCTGCACCAGGAACTTAAGAAAAAACTCGGAAAAGCTTCGGCGTTGGACGCATATAGAATATACCAAACACCATAAACTAAAGGAAAAAAAATGGACGATCAAAACATTATTGGGGAAGTACCTCTCGGTTCGCAAAAGGTGATTCGAGTTCAGACCGGTACGTACAAAGGTAAAAGACGGCTTGATCTTCGGCAGTATTACCAAAACGACTCCGGGGAATTCGCTCCTACCCAGCGCGGAATCTTTATCCCGTTGGACGAAGCGGAAAAGTTCAAAGAGATCGTTGGTCAGGCTGTCGATGCACTATCAACTTAACCTCTTTTTATTTCTTACTGTGGGAGTGTATTATAATATTCTCCCACCCATAATACTGTTAATATCAGAGCATATTGGTATATCTAAAAAACATTCGTGACTGATACTTCATGAGAGTGATGACATCAAAAACAAGCCCGTAGGGGCGTTAAAATGCGAGAAGCGTATATTTAGTTCTAAAACGCAATAAAATAGCTCTGTGAAAAACACTCATGCGAAAAACAGGGGGAGTAAAATCAATTTATGAAACGATCACTGACACCTTTGAAGGCTATCCGGCATCATTGCTTCAAATGCGCTGGTTCATGGCCAGCTATTCGGCGGTGTGATTTGTACGATTGTGAACTCTGGATTTATAGGTTTGGCAAGCGACCGGTGATTGAGCCACCAGACGAGATTCATAAATTTGAGGCGAGGAAATAACATTTTCGGGTGATAAAGTTTTGAGCTTATATTTAGCAACAATGGAACAGTACTTTTCTGAAGAATGGGGGGGTGCTTGGTTTTCGGATTTTTAGGAAATCTCGGAAAAACACCCCCCTACCCCAAGAGAAATGTAATTTATGATGGAGAAGTTGTTAGGAGACATATTAGCTGAACTTTGCTTGCTTAGGGAACAGACTAAACCGACGCGGGAGGTTATGAATATTCCGCAGGCGGCTGAATACCTGGGGCAGACCGAACTCACTCTACGTGACTGGGTACGGAAACGGAAAGTCCCTTTTTATAAGGTAAATGGCTCGATCAAATTCAGGAAAACGAAACTGGATAAATGGATAGACCGCAATGAAATATCAATGATCGGATGAGACTATGATTGTAAAAGAGCTTGAAATGATAAACTCAATGGATTATATTATGGTCCAACTAAACCGGGTTGAGGGCAAGCCCGGGATGCTCTTTGACAGTGGAAGGATATACCTAAGAAATTATCATCATAACATTGGTAGCATAGTGAAGCAGGACTGGAGGTAATATGGCGAAGCTTTACAAGCGCTACCACAAAAACCGATCTTACACGTGGTACATTAATTACATGCAACAGGGCATATTCCGCATGAAATCTACGGGGACGAGTGACCACAAACTCGCAGAAAAGATTAAGCAGCAAGTCGAACGAGATCAAGAGAGGATAAGAAATGGACTTGACCCAATTCAGAAGATAGAACCAATTCTACTCTCTGAGTTCATTGAAAT
This sequence comes from uncultured bacterium, assembly GCA_965370905.1. Lineage (GTDB taxonomy): Bacteria > Electryoneota > B3-LCP > B3-LCP > B3-LCP > JALGVT01. Next base: position 3,492 of record CBDUWK010000281.1, read on the forward strand.
GTACCTTGAGGATAGAAGAAGGTTGGGAAAGGCTCATAGGACGATTACCACTGACGGTTATTCTTTAAGGCGGTTGTTGGAATATACAGGCGATTGCAGGTTGGGAACTATAAGTGTGGAAACAGTGCTGAGATATCGCAATGAAAAACTTCAACACTTAAAAAAGACATCCGTCGCCATTGAATTCCGAACCTTGAAGTCAGCATTATCTTGGGCGGTGGAAAAGCCAGGAGTAAAGTTCTTACGTAATAATCCATTCAAGCAGAAGGGGCTGATTCCTGTCCCGCCAAAGCGATCAATTCCCAAATGTCTATCCCCAAAAGAAAAACTGCAGTTTCTATCCGCCATTGATGATGAAAGATATAAGCTTCTGTTTCAATTTTTTCTTCTTACTGGATGCCGTCGAAGTGAAGTTGCAAGTCTTCAATGGGATGATATCGATCTGAACGACAGGGTGATAACGTTCAGGCGCACAAAAAGCGGAAGAGACAGAGTAATTCCCATCAACTTGGAACTTATGCAGATAATTATTGCATTGGACCGCTCACAACCCCAACCATTCCCCTTCGGTCCAGATTGGTTCACCCACCTGTTT
>CBDUWK010000282.1:0-4079 GCA_965370905.1 uncultured bacterium
ACTTTGAACTCGCAGCTCTCGAAGACTTCGGTAACGTCCACGATTTCCAGTGGAATGCGAAGGTCGGGTTTATCGCTGCCATAGCGCAACATAGCCTCGTCGTAGGGAATCTTGGGGAATGGCGCTGATATGGAGAGATCGAGCAGTTCTGCGAAAATCCGAACCATCAATCCTTCCACGATCTCCTGGATTTCGGATTCGTCGGTAAACGATAGTTCTATGTCGATCTGGGTAAATTCGGGCTGGCGGTCGGCTCGCAAATCTTCATCACGGAAACACTTGACGATCTGGAAATAGCGGTCGAAACCGGAAATCATCAGTATCTGCTTGTAAATCTGCGGGGATTGTGGTAACGCATAGGCACGTCCCGGATGCAATCTGGACGGCACCAGGTAATCACGAGCGCCCTCGGGCGTCGGCTTGACCAGAAAAGGCGTTTCGATCTCGCAGAAACCATTCTCATCGAAATAGCGTCTGACAGATTGATAAAGCTGGTGCCTGAGCCGGAAGCTGCGCTGCATTTTGTCCGTGCGCAGGTGCAGCAATCTGTGCTTCAGGCGAATGTCCTCTTGCACTCCTTCAGCTTCTTCGGGCAGGAAGGGAGGAGTCTTCGACCTGGCTAAAACGTCTATATTGGCAGCCACTATTTCTATCTCACCGGTGGGCATTTCGGGGTTGACGTTTCCTTCCGGGCGCAGGCGCGCCGTGCCGGTTACTTTAATAACGTCTTCGTGGTGCAGTTTGCGAATCGAATCGCACAGGGCTTCGTCATCCGGATCAGGGGTGATTTGTACTAATCCGGTATGATCTCGCAGCAGGAAAAAGGCCAAGCCTCCCAGATCGCGCACGCGGTGCACCCAGCCACAGAGGGTTAGTTCTCGACCGGCAAAAGATCTGTCTGGCTCTCCGCAATAGGTTCTATTTTTCATCGTTAGAATTTAGTAAATATTGGCATAATATAATGATAAGACGACTGATTTTCAAGCGCTTTTGAAGGTGGCTTTTGTCAGGAAATTGTATTATCTAGGCGTTTAACTTGCGCCAAATCACCAAAAGACGTGTTAATTAATTGGTATTTTATAATAAATGTACTATATTGTTTAGCAGAACTCCTAATAGTTAAATAGCAGAGGTTCGCCATGAAGATCGGTAGAGGTTTTTTTGCCCTGGCATTAGTGCTGGCATTCGCTGGCAGTGTATGCGGATATACGCTCTCCGGCGATATTTCTGGAGCGCAGTTGTTCGGCGGGATAACGTACATCTACGCCCTTCCTCTGGACACCGCCAACTTTAATTTTTATATCGGTTTCGCCCTGTTGGGTAACGGTGCGTATTCCATTCTCAACGTCCCGGAGGGGAATTACGTGCTTTTAGCTTTTCAGGATAGAGACGGCAGTTTTCTCCCGTCCGAAGGTGATTACATCGGCTTTTACGGGGAAGGTTTTCCCGAATTGGTCGAGGTGATGGAAAGCGTCAGCGGACTGGACATCGAAGTAGAACCTCTGCCATCCACAACTATTACAGGTTTAATCTCTTGTCCTGCAGGATATTCCGGGCCGACATATATTCTGGCTGCTACCGATCCCGACTTTGAAGAAATAGCGCACCTCGGATTTCTGCTCACTCTGGACGGCAATGGGGATTACACGCTTTTCGTAGAACCCGGAGAGTACTATGTGATGGCTTTCCTGGATGCGGATTTCGACTTCAATTTGAGTATTGACGATCCGCAGGCCTATTGGGGGGCGCCGGGACCTCCTGAGTTGATTAACGTAACCGGCAGTCCTGCTGAAAACATCGATCTCCCCATGCAGGTGCCGCCCACCGGAATTGAAGATTTCGAGGATGAGACAGTCAAACCGAAACAGTTTGAATTGCACGGAGCATATCCCAATCCGTTCAATCCGACGGCTACTATCAGATTTGATTTACCGGTGGCAAGTGAGGTGAGGTTGATAGTGTTTGATATTAGAGGCTCTCGCGTAGGGGTTGCCAGCCCCTTTGGGGATCTTGCACCGACCCGCCAGTATTCGCCCGGATCACATCAAATTACCTTCGATGGATCTAACCAGGCATCAGGCATCTATTTATATTGCCTGACCGCAGGAGAGTTCATAGCCACAGGCAAAATGGTGCTGCTGAAATAGAAAGAATTCTGAAAAATATTCCTATCCCTTCTTCCATATCAGGCTCCGGGCAACTTAAGGCGAAAAAGTGTTTATTTTTCGCCTTTATATTTTTATCTTGTGAACTATAGTATTTCATAGCGAAGATTACTGAGGTGATTATGAAATCCATAACGATTATCACGCTGCTGCTGGTCTTCAGCACAATCTCATTTGCCCAGATTCCTGATACTGCCTGGACCGCGGTCTTCAGTCTGTATGAAGATGGCTGGGGAGGAGGCGTCGCCGAAACCACAGATGGCGACTTTCTGGTAACCGGTTATACCTGGACCCACTCTCCTCCGTCTAATATGCAGATATTTCTACTGAAAACCGATTCGCAGGGCAACGAAATCTGGACTCACTACTTCGGTAGTGAATATGATGACTACGCGCGCACCATTGAGCCGACCGCGGATGGAGGATTCATCATTACGGGATCTACCTACCCATCTTCCAATAATATGGATCTCTTTGTAATCAAAACCGACCCACAGGGAGAAGTGGAATGGACCCGAAGCTATGATATATCACAATATGATCACGGTTTTTGTGGGCTACAGACCGATGACGGTGGATTCATCCTCACCGGAACAACCAATAATAATCTAACTGCGAGTGCTGATATACTGCTCCTGAAAACAGATGCTTACGGGAATTTACTCTGGTACCAAATGTATGGCGGATGTGGTTTCTGTCTTGGTTATTGTGCTCAGCAGACCCTGGATGGCGGATATATCATCTCTGGCAGCATCGAAGCTCTCGAAAATGGTTGTGGCAGCGATTTCTATCTGATTAGGACCGATCCTTCTGGCAATGAGATCTGGTCCCGTATCTTCGGTGGATCCTATGACGACTACGGTTTCTGGATTGAACAGACCCCGGATGGTGGATTCATTTTCACCGGTCAACAGGGTACTTCCGTTTATAACGATCCTGAGCTTTATCTGGAAAAAATGGATGCCGATGGCAATACAATCTGGGAGATGTTATGGTGCGAAGATGACATCGCAGTAGGAAATTCAGTGCAGAACACCTCAGATGGGGAATTCATTGTTACAGGAAGGACAATTCTAAATTCAGAACCCGGTAAGGTTTTAATACTCAAGATTGACCAGGATGGTAATATTCAATGGAATCAGACCATTACCTATCAATACACCATCATCGGAAATTGTATCAGGGAAACGGTGGATCATGATTTTATCATATCCGGATTCACCGTTGCACCGGCAAGCGAACACCAGGTTTATCTAGCTCGCATGGATTGTCAATTTTCGGCAATTGAAACACCTATAAATGAATCGCAGCCAGAGGAGTTTATTCTATTTCCTCCCAACCCCAACCCCTTCAATCCGACGACCACGTTCAGGATGGAGTTACCGGTGGCGAGTCGGGTGAATTTGGCCATCTACGACATTCGAGGCAGCCTTATTGCATATATCGTGGACAGTTGGAAACCTGCTGGCTACCACCAAATCACATTCGATGGTTCGGAGTTGCCGTCGGGGGTGTATATTTACAGGTTGACTGCGGGGGATTATCAAGCAAGTGGGAAGATGGTGCTTCTCAAATAGAATTCAGAAGGTAGAATTTTGAATGCAGAAATTAGAATTAAGGCGGCTCTCAGAGCCGCTTTTTTATCGCATGAAGAATTCATAGATCCGACAGAAAACACTTGACTTTCTCTTTCCTGTATCTTATATTGCGCTTAAGATTGAACTGCACACTTTGTTCTTAAGACATAGTTGGGCAGACCATCATCTAAATACGAATATGCTAACACTGGAAGACAACAAAGAATCTACATCTAATATAAGGAGGATTGTGATGTCTTTTAAAAATCAAATTTCCATCTTAGTACCGATCATTACCTTACTATTAGTCATCCAGGGCTGCAATAAGTCCCCAACT
>CBDUWK010000283.1:0-4075 GCA_965370905.1 uncultured bacterium
AGCGCCTCTATTTTCCAAAAGATCTGGCGAGCTCACCTCAAAATCAGGCAATTTTTGCCCACTTACAACCTTCTCAATCGTTTCTTTCGCTATATGCATCAAGGTTCGCTTATCTTCCAGGGACAGCGGCTCAGCCTCACCCCTCGACAGCTCCGCTTTCTGTCCTCCTTCTGAATTGCGGTAAAATGCCGCGGCCAGGTAGCCCACAACCTGCTGCTTATCCCCGGCAGGAACGTCACCTGAATTCGCGTATCGCAGAACTTTGGAGTGCCCTGCCCCCAATTTCGCAGATGCCTCCATCACCACGCATATAGGTCCGCCACCGCAGGCTTCAACCTTGTGGCGCTGCAGGTCCGTGAGCAGCCCTTCCGTATCGTAGTTCTCAACGCGCTCCAGAACCCCTGCATCTATCGCCTTCGCTTCATCATATGGATGAAAATGCGATAGATCGCTGGATGCCACCATCAGCGCCTTTTTGCCTTTAAGCGCTGCAGCTAATGCATCCGCCAGTTGATGCACCAGTTCCGGCGACTGATCGCCCATAACGATAGGTACCATCTTGAAATCGCCCAGAACGATCTGCAGAAAGGGCAATTGAATCTCCAGAGAGTGCTCTTGTCTGGCTGAACGTTCCTGGCGGTGGCCTCTGTCGCTTATTTGCACCAGCTTGCCTCCGCCTGCAATCTCATTTGCCATTTCGGTATCCACGGGCACAATCCCGAAAGGTGTCTGGTACCCGCCCCGCCCGTAAATCGCTGCGAATGGAAATCCCTCGGTATGGCTGGGTGCGATGACGACAACTACATCGTATTGTTTCCCTTTGAGCAGCTTATAGGAATACGCCGCTACCGGGCCGGAATAGACGTAACCGGCGTGGGGGCTCACCAGCCCCACGATGTCACCCAGATCCTGAACTTCCGCCTTATCCATATACCCCTCGAGTTCCGCACGGAGCTCTTCGGGATTATCGCTGTACCAGCTTCCCGCCACCACCGCCTGGCGGATGTCTTCAGCCTTCATGTTCGTTTCCATCTTAGAGTCTCCTTTGGTTTTCTGGGACTCATCGCTCTTCGAACGGCTTTCGCACGCGCACAAGATTAGACATAAGACAAGTATGAAGTTCAACAAGCCGTTTTTAAGTAGTATATTTTTGCTGAGGTCCTTTTTCATCTTTCTCCTCAGTGTAAAGGATTTATTTACTCCCACACCCCCGGTACGGTAGTCCCACAGGACAAACAGGTTCCTTTCTCAAAGCCCTCAAATTCCACCCGGTAACCCCGCCTGCGGATTAAGATCTTTTTGCAGGACGAGCAATAGGTATGCTCTCCCGGATTGCCCGGTACGTTGCCGATGTAAACATAATTCAATCCCTCAGCCATCGCCACCTCGCGCGCCATCTCCAGAGTCCGGATCGGTGTCGGTGGCAGCGTCTTCAGCATGTACTGTGGGTGAAAACGCGAAAAATGCACCGGAACGTCTGCCCCCAGCTCGGATTTTACCCACCTGGACATTTCTCTGATCTCATCTTCGCCGTCGTTGTGCGTTGGAATAACCAGATAGACGATCTCGGTCCACATCCCTTCCTTTTTCAGAGTTACCAGAGTATCCAGCACCGGTTTCAATTCGCCGATAACTAACTCGCGGTAAAATTTCTCCGTAAATGCCTTTAAATCGATCTTCACCGCATCTAAGTAGGGGAGAAGCTCCTTGAGAGCTTTCTCCTTAATGTAACCGTTAGAAATAAAGGTGTTCTTAATCCCCCGCTTGTGTGCCTCCTCGCCTATGTCCTTAACGTACTCGTAAAATATCACCGGTTCGGTATATGTATGCGCGATGGCCGGCGTCTCAGAGCGCTGCGCTAACTGCACCAACTTGTCTGGTGGCGCGTCGTAGCTCCTCTCCTGTTCCGGTCTTATCTGCGAGATCTGCCAGTTCTGACAGAAAGTGCAGTTCACGTTGCATCCCACCGTTGCCAGTGAAAAGATCTCCGTGCCAGGCAGGTAGTGAAACAGCGGTTTCTTCTCTACAGGATCTACATGCATAGTGCAGGGCCGCCCGTAAACCAGCGTGTAATAATCACCGCCGCTGTTTTCGCGCACTCCGCAATAGCCCCTTTCCATGTCATCCACCACGCATTCACGCGGGCATAGCGTACACTTAACCCGCCTTCCCTCCAGCTTTTCAAAGTGCATCGCCGGATGAAAATAAATCTCCGCTTCCGGCAGCATCTCAATCGCGCTTGATTTTGGCAATAGTCCCGGTATGGAGCAAGCCGAAAGCGCACAAGCCGCGCCGGTAGCCTTTAAAAACGCCCGGCGGTCAAAGGAACTTTTACTCTGAAGATTCATCAATTTTCTCGCAGTTCCATCATGTCCGGATCGTCCGTCCCCATTCCCAGTTCTGCTGCGGTGTGAATGTAAGTCGGTTCCCTGTCCGCCTCCTTAAGTGATGGCAATCCCTTCTTACTGCGCATCTCTTCGATCATCTTCCAGCCGAAACGATCCAGCGCTACCGGGTCCTCGGAAATCAGAAGACCTCCGTAATCTTCGCACCAATCCGCTTGATAGGGAGGACCGCCCTCCGGTTGAACTTCCAGAGCATCCAGAATCGTCATTCTTATCTTCCCGCCGATGTCAGGATGCGAATACAGGTCTGCAACGTACGGGTCGCCCCTGTTGCCGTGATATTTATTGGGATTGTGAATAGCGCCGAACATGTTCTTCATTCCCAACGTTACCCCCACTATCCCGTGATCCTTCAGCACCGGTACGTTGATGGTCGCAGTGCACAGGTCGGTTACCGGCTTGGCAAAAAGACTCCCGATAGAGCGGTGGATTGTCAAGTCTGATTCGTAACCTAATACGTCGCAACCGGCACAAGAAACTCCCTTCCCAAACGGTTCCAAGGTAAACCAGCCTCGTCTTAGATCGACGTTCAAGCGATCCCAGATGATAATGTTTTCTGCAGGTATTTCAGCTTTTAAAAGGTTCTTGACGATAGCATCCACTAATTGCGGGTGAGTGGATAACCGTTTGCCGGAGAGGCAGTTCACCTTGATTCCTACGCGATCCTTTCTCGAGAATCGCTGCCGGAATACCTCCACCGCATCGGCAACGTCGTAATGAATTCGGATCAGCTTATCGAATAGAGCTGCGACCTTATCTCTATCAGCCAGGCCGCCGCTAACGCAGAAACGATCCCTCACCCTGCTTATGCGCGCCCTGCCCTTGGGGATGGATTTGGCGTCTCTGGCTGCAGCAAGTAAGCCTGCCGCCCCTGCCGCCGTCTGCATGAATCGGCGTCGGTCCATGATTTAGTGGTAAACTATCAGAAGATATCGGAGAATCGGCCGCTGGAACGCCGCAACCGCTGCGAGAGTATCCTGGCGATCTCTCGCAAAAACTTTATGCCTAATTGTGGTTCTTTTTCTAAGAATTCGTCAAATCTGTCTCGGGTCATAGTCAAGAGCTTCGAATTGGAGGTGACGCGTGCCGCAGAAGATCTTGGAAATTGGTCGATTATGGCCATCTCACCCACCACAGATCCCCTACCGAATTTTGCTAATACCGTCTGTTTAGCAGAAACACTCTCCTTGCGGATCTCGATTGTTCCCTCAATGACCACACAGAGATAATCCCCGCGTTCGCCTTCTTCAAATATAACGGTATTATCTTCAAATGATTTGTAGTCGAAAAAGGGCAGAATTTGATCGAGTTCTTCTCTTTGATAAATGCGGAACAGAGGCGCTTCTGCTATCTGTTCTCGGATGTATGTCATATCTGGTTCGCTCAAGGTTCACCTATATTTGAACTTCGGTTTTTTCTGAAAATTATAGTAGGATTTTTGAGATTTTCTTCGCAGTATTAATATAGGTAAATATCCCATCAATGTCAATACTTTATGGGCTGGCATTACCGAACTGCTTTTCCCATAATTACCTGTAACCGCTGCTATGAAACCAAAGTCTAAATTACAGCGATGCTTGAAAGTAATTTCCGATATTTGGTACCTTAAGGCAGTTTAGCCGTCATTCCCGCAAATTCCGATTCATCGGGATGCGTCGGGAATCTGACGG
>CBDUWK010000284.1:0-4058 GCA_965370905.1 uncultured bacterium
TGCTGCAAAACTGTGCGGAGGCATCACCGGACCAGCTTCTCTACATTCATGAAGGGAAAGAGTATACTGCAAAATACATGTGGGAGTCAGTGTGTCGTCTCCACGCAAGTTTCGTCCCTCTTGACATCCAGCCTGGTAGCCGCGTACTGCTAATGCTGCCCAATATCCCGGAATATGTCATTTCCTATTTTGCTATCCTTTCTTCCGGGGCAATCGTTGTCCCCGTAAACGTCATGCTCCGTGAATTTGAGGTCCGCTATATGCTGGAGGATTCCGAGGCTTGCGCCATTATTGCTGACGAGAGTTCCGCTGCTGAAGTCATTGCCAGCGCTCGGAATATTCCCACTCTGCGCCACATCATCATCCATGGGGATAGTTTTCCACCCGGGACACTGAAATTAAGCGACTTGATCGCTAACGAGGAAGTTAAAGAACCTGCAGAAGGGTTGGATAGCAGCAGCACCGGAGTGATACTGTACACCTCAGGCCATACTGGCAGGCCTAAAGGAGCGGAGCTAACTCATTATAGCCTTCTGCGCAATGCCGCCGCCGCAGTTAACCTGCTGCAGATACGCGCAAAAGATTGCTTAGCGGGAGTTCTACCATTTACTCACGCCTTCGGTCAAACTCCAGTGATGAACTCTGCATTGACAGCCTGTGCCACAGTTGTACTGATCCCCGAGTTCGATCCTGAAAGCGTACTGAAGGTGGTACATGATTACCGTATTACCCTGTTCCTGGGCACACCATCTATATACAGCTTACTGTTATCCTATACTAAGCAGCACGATTACGATTTCAGTTCTGTCAGATACTGTGTCTCTGGCGGATCTGCTTTAAAACCAGAGTTACTAATCGCCTTTGAGAAGGAGTTCTCAACGACGATCTTGGAAGGTTACGGTCTCACCGAAACAACTGCCGTTTCCACCTTCAATCATCTCCATCGCGAGCGCAGGCCCGGATCAATCGGCACTCCTCTTGAATCCGTTGAAATAAAACTGGTCGATGATGAAGGTCAAGAAGTTCCGGTCGGCGAAGTAGGGGAGATTACCATAAAAACCGAATACCTGATGAAAGGCTACTTACACCGGCCTGAAGCGACGCGGCAAGTTATAAAAGAGGGATGGTTCAGTACCGGGGATCTGGCTCGAGCAGATGAAGATGGATTTTTGTACATTGTCGACCGCAAAACCGATATGATCGTAAAGGGCGGTTTTAACGTCTATCCCGCGGAGGTGGAAAAATTGCTGCACGCGCATCCGGACGTGTTGCAAGCTGCGATAATAGGAGTGCCTGACAATATCCATGGGGAAGAAGTTAAAGCTTGTATAGTTTTAAGAGAAGGCACTAACCTGACGGCTGAGGCTCTCGGCGCCTACTGCCGTCAACACCTGGCTCGCTATAAGTGTCCCCGCTATATTCAGTTCTTCCCTAAACTACCTAAAAGTCCGTCCGGTTACGTTTTGAAGAAGAAACTCCGTGAAACCACCCCAGGCAATTTGAGGAAGTAATGGCTTATAAGCTAACCACAGCTAAATCCGCTGATCTCGATCGGCTGGTAGAACTCTACAAGTTATCATATCCCTTGCTCAAGCTGAGCGATACAGAACGCCACGAGAAGTTCACGCAGAATCCCCGCTGCGATCTGGAGGACGTCTATGTCGCCCGCGATGGGAAAGAAATCGTGGGAAGTTTTATAGCTTACCAGTTCATCCAATACCAGGAGAACGTTGAAGTCCCCGTCATGGGTCTTGCCCGGGTTATGGTTGCCCCGGAACACAGGCGCAAAGGTGTCGGCGGTTTTATGATGCAAAAGGCGCTCGAAATTTTCGAAGAAGAGGATGTCCCCGCGGCTATCCTCTATCCTTTCGAACACCGCTTTTTCCGTAGCCTCGGCTGGGGATATGCAGGCGAACTCCGCCATTATTCCATCACCACCTCCCAACTTTACGAGTACTTAGACGTCCTCAATGAGAAAGAGTTGAGCGTTAAGATTCTGCCCCTTTCCGATCTGCCGGTCCTCATGAACTATTATAACGCCCAGGCTCGACATTATAATGGAACACTGCAGCGGGAGGAACCCTATTGGAAAACAGAACTGGTCGCACCACCCAGGCAGGTTGTGCTGGCATATTGCAATGGCGAGGTTACCGGCTATCTGATATATTCAATTCTGGAGAGCCAGCCCCATAACGACTATGCCCAGTTGATGGTAGTTCACGAATGGATGGCTACTACAATTGATGGACGGGACACCCTGCTTAGTTTTTTGGCGAGGCAGACCGAACAGATCGAGCGTATAGAGTTGACAATGGCTTCCGATGATCCGTTGCACCTCTGGATAGACGATCCCAGGGACGCCGGTCGCGCTATGATCTCTTCTCTATATACCAAGACAGCCACTATGGCTCTGGGGTGGATGTATCGCCTCGTGAATCTCAAAAGCGCCTTTGAATGTGGTCGGCGATTCAATGGAGTATCCGGAGAGTTGACTGTTGATATGGAAGATGACGTTCTCGGCAACCGTCGTCTGACGGTCAATTTTTCGGGGAGAAATGCAGTTACTGATGAATCCAACAACAAATCAAAGCGTAGTGTCAGAGGTGAAGTGGATGCGTTATCTCAGATGTTCTGTGGATATACCTCGGCGAGGGTAGCTTTTGAAGAGGATCTGCTCGATTTTGAAGGTAATGATACTGTGGATTTCTGCCAGCAAGCCTTTTGGTTACCTCAGCCCCGCTGTTTTGATCTATTCTAATATTTACCAAAGCGAGCTGACTTATCTAAATTGGTTCTGCGATCCCATGATCGGCTATCTTTATCGCAACAAAACCATCTTGTGGGTTATACTGAAACCCTGTGCATCGTGGAGTCGGCACAGGTACACACCACTTGGAAGTTGATCCCCATTGAAAGATTCGACATACTCTCCAGGTGAGAGGATCCGGTCTAAGAGGGTTATAATCTTTCTACCGCTGAGATCATAAACTTGCAGCGATATCCGTCCATATTCATGGACTGAAAAGGCGATAGAAGCCTGGCTGTTAAAGGGATCAGGAAAGCTACCTCGCAAGGAAAAAGTAAGCTCCCTTCCGGTGGGTGAGAGGTGCCCTGAAATGGTAGCTCCTATTATATGCTCGCTGCCATTCAGCTCGATGGTAGAAAGCCGATAAAAGTAGTCCACTCCGACTTCTGTCTCGCCATCGATATACTCATATTCGGTGAATTCTGCTCCGCCTTGGGAGGGAATGAGAGTTGAATTGAGTCTGTCAAAGTTTTCAACCGATTCGGTTGATCGGTACAAGTTAAACCCCATCAAATCTATTTCACTGCCAGTTGCCCAATCCAGAATAACCGCATCGTTTCCTCCAGAAGCCGAGAAACTCAGCAGAGTTACCGGCAATGCATAATCCCCGCTGCTTTCACTGCGGTCATATTGCGCAACAGCCGTCGATATACAGATAGTAAAGATTGAAATTAAACATACAATTGTGATTTTTCTCGCTATCATTTTACCACCGATCCATTTATTCCGTTAGTTCCTCACACCGCGGATGCCAATGTATGTCTGACGAGTATTATATGTAGTATTAACAGCACGTGCAGATCCATAAAGGTACGTTACGCTAACTCCCCAACTTCCACCTCGATTGACCACATTCGCAGGAGGAGACGAATACGTTAATCCGCTTTTGGTGTCATCATAAGCGCCTGTATAAGATTCTGTATCAGTCCATTCCCAGACATTACCGGTCATCTCCAATACACCGTAGGGGTTGGCTAAACCGCTGTCCGACCAGGTATCTTCGAACTCATTTACGTCACTCGGTCTTCCCGGACTGAAGGTGCCACTCTGGTTGCATAGGTTGGTCGAAGGCACCGGATTATCCCCCCATGAGTAGGTGTTTCCTGTTGCTCGGGCTCATGCTCCTGCTGGCCGCCGGGCCGGTGGCGGCGGTCGATCCGCCGCTGGCGGATGGTGTCTCCGGGGCGCCGATCGCCTGGTCGGCGGGGGTTGGTAAGCGTGGGCCCGTGGCGGTTGTGGTGTGGGCGTCGTG
>CBDUWK010000285.1:0-4058 GCA_965370905.1 uncultured bacterium
GTAATACACCATATCGCCCAATCGATTATAAGAATTCGGGATGATCGAACGCTCTAATATGCCGTGCTCTTCTATTGGTGTCCCGCCAACCTCCCCGGGTTGGAATTCGTGCCCTTCCACCCATCCTGCCGTCCCGATGGTAACTCTCGGGAATTCAAATCCCCCTTCCTGCACCAATGCACCCACCCACAACCCGCCCTGGTAGAGGTACTGGACGTCAGAACTGCCCGGATACTCACATTGAGGAGCCCACAGCCCGGGATATTCGGGATCATCGAAAGCCCGCGGGGACGACTGCGCAAAATTACCTATGAAACCCCAGTTGGTTACCGTCAGCCAGAGATTGCCCTTTCTGTGCGTTCGGTTGGTTCTGGCGATATTGGCGACGTCAACACCCCGGGGTGGATTTTTCGGATTCCAGGGTGGCCAATCCTCTTTCCCGCCTGCGAATTTTGTAACGGGAATCTGGATAAATAATGCTGATAGTCGTAGTGAGTTATTGCACTTCATGGGCGAACCGTTTTTCTTTTGGGTAGGGGTACTAAATGAATATTCCCTAATAGTGGAATAAACATTCACTTACAAATGCGTCTCGTTCCTGCGACCTCTAAATTTAACAATTAACGCTATGAACACAATCTCCAACAGCAGGATTACCGTCCACATTTGCCATTCCCGGAAGCTGGTTATGAGATGGCCGGCAACAGGTGATTGATACAGAACTTTGATCCTCTCTCCTACCACGAGCTTCATCTCTGCCGACTGCGACCGAGGCCAATCCAATTCCGTATCACGCACAAACTGTTGGTAGTACTTATCAATAATAAGGTCTTCGGAATATACCGTCCTTATGTTCCCTTTGAGGAAATGATAGGCCCGCCTGAAGGAATGCACCAGCGCTTCTTCGTGGATTAAATCGTGAACCTCCTGTAACTGGTAAACCATCCTCTTCTTGGCTACGTGCGGAGCTATCTCACGTTTGAAATGATCCAGTTTCTCGTCATAATTCTGTAATTTGTCAATGGTTAACCTCGACTTGAAGGTCACGTTGAAATCCTCATCGTGATGCAGGTAACCGAACTGCGAAATCTCTGTATTGAAGTAACCCTGGACTAAAAGACACAGTGCCGCCATAATCAAATGAGCCCTGATTTCCCTGTGTCCACTGGAACTGTAAATAATTCGGGGTCGTAAGCTGAAAACCACAACCGCCAGGGACATAGCTCCCGCGATTACATTCCACCACATGTCGCGTTGTTGACCCACGCGGCTTGCCAGTAACCCCTGGATGGTCTCGTCCACCATCCCCAATAAAAAGGTCAGGAGGATCGCCGCAGTTGCCAAACCCCACCCCTTGAGGTGATGTTTCAATGCATTGTAGCATAGAAATCCTACCAGGCCATATTCGATAAAATGAATCTGCTCCACTGGCAGCGCGACCCAGTATTTTAAAACGTATACGAATGCCAGCGCTGTGGCAAATAATGCGAGGTAGGGGATAAGATTTCTTTCCCGCAGGCGGAAAATCAATATAACTAAAAATATCGCCAGGGCTATCCCACCGCCGGCAAAAGTCAAAGTTGTGAATACTCCCTCACCGTATTTTTCAAATAGTATGTCACGCCACTCGGGAACAGTTCCCAGAGTCAGGTAAATAAATCCCACCCAGACGATCAATATCAGCCAGGCAATGAACTTCTTCGTTGCTGATGATTTTTTCATGTAATCCAAACTTACTGTGGCGTTGCTCTACATGCGTTTACTACCGCTTTCTCGCTATGATTACCATCATAAAGGGCTTTTATTAAAAACCCGGAGGTAACCCTCCAGGATTCTCCGATTTTTTTTTGAACTTCAACTGAAGTTCCTTCACTCAGAGGATTCCGAACCGGTCGGTTTGAGGTGTTCTACAGCGTTGAAAATTGCACGCAACGTTTCGAGAAGTGGTTCGAGCTGGTCGAGCGAGAGTTGAGATTCGGCGTCGCTTAAAGCCTTCTCAGGCTGAGGGTGCACCTCTAAAAATATGCCATCGATTGCACCTGTGGCTGCTGCAGCAGATGCTAAAGTGCTGACAAAGCGCCGCTCTCCCCCTGTTTTCAAACCGCCCGGTTTTTGTACGCTGTGGGTGGCATCGAAAATAACCGGAACACCCATATCAGCCATAACCGCCAGCGAACGCATATCTACCACCAGATCGTGGTATCCGAACGTAGATCCCCTCTCGGTTAATAAAACTCCTCCATTGCCCGATCCCAAGGCTTTTTTTGTCGCACTCTGCATTGACTCCGCCGCTAAAAACTGACCCTTCTTTATGTTCACAGGTAGATCGGTGCGCGCCGCCGCTTCTATCAATTCGGTCTGACGGCATAAAAAAGCGGGAATCTGCAGACAATCGACAACTTCTGAGACTGATTTTGCCTGATCCGGCAAATGGATGTCGGTTAGTATCGGAACCTCTAAAGCTTTGCGAGCTTCACCGAGAGCCTCCAGACCCTTTTCAAGTCCCGGCCCCCGGTAGGAATCCACTGCCGTACGGTTGGCCTTTTCGAATGAGCTTTTTAGAATGTAAGGGAATCCGTATTGATCCGCCAGTTCTTTGATACGACTTCCGGTCGTGATCAGTAAGTCAGTCGATTCAATTACACAGGGACCGGCAATCAATACAACCGGATGACCCTTGCCGACCGGTATATGGCTGATTTTAACGACTTTCATTGCTCCCTGTTCGCTTTATATTCCAATGATGCTCTGACGAAATCAACGAAGAGCGGATGCGGTGAAGCTACGCGTGAACGTAATTCAGGATGGAATTGTACCCCGATAAACCAGGGGTGATTAGGTAGTTCGATAATTTCTACCAGATTGTTCTGAGGGCAGATGCCTGAAAAGCGCAGCCCCTTCTTTGAAAGCAATTTCTTATACTTATTGTTGACCTCAAATCGGTGCCTGTGTCTCTCTGAGATACTCTTTTTACCATAAATCTCGAAGACTCGTGATTTGGGCTTGATGTCGCAAGGATATGCACCCAGCCGCATGGTTCCACCCATCCTTTCGATTCCCTCCTGCCCCGGCTGAAAGTCAATCAGAGGATGCTTGGCGTCGAGGTTCAATTCGCGGCTGTCCGCCCCTTCTATGCCGCAGACATTACGAGCGAACTCCACGACTGCACACTGCAATCCCAGGCATATCCCGAAAAACGGCATATCGTTCTCACGAGCGTATTTAATGGCATTCAGTTTCCCTTCAAAGCCCCTCTCGCCGAATCCACCTGGTATCAGAACACCGTCGATAGACTTCATGATTGCGCCGTCGGTATCCTGCTCCAAATCCTCCGCTGCCAGCCATTCCAGGTCAACTCGGGCGTTGTTTGCAGCGCCGGCATGTACAAATGATTCTATAATAGATTTATAGGCATCCCTTAGTTCGACATATTTTCCACATATGCCGATCTTAACCCGACCGGTTGGTTTTTTTATGCGCTCGACGAAGTTTTCCCACTCTTTAAGATTTGGTTCCCGGGTGTCTAATCCTAAGTTAGATATCAGGAGTCCCCCTAAACCGTTTTTTTCCAGCATTAACGGAACTTCATAAATTGATTCCGCATCGCGTGCTTCAATTACCGCTTCTGCATTAACGTTGCAGAACAACCCGATCTTCTCACGCATGCTTTTGTTTATCCGCTTTTCGGTGCGGCAGAGCAGTATATCCGGTTGTATACCGATCTCCCTTAGCTCCTTCACCGAATGCTGAGTGGGTTTAGTTTTGAGTTCATTGGCTGCACTTAGAAATGGCACCAGGGTCAAATGTACGTACTGAGCATTTCCTCGACCTACTGCCATGGCAAATTGCCTGATTGCTTACAAAAATGGTAACGATTCGATGTCGCCGACCGTGCCTCCTATCTCAACGATTAAAACGTCATAAGCCCCGTTGTCTTTAGCGGCGGCCATAATCCGCGATTTGATCTCATCCGTTATGTGGGGAATTACTTGTACCGTTCCACCCAGATAGTCACCGCGCCGCTCCTTTTCGATTACGGTATGATAAACCTGTCCCGC
>CBDUWK010000286.1:0-4054 GCA_965370905.1 uncultured bacterium
CAATATACCAACATATAGAGAGAAAGCATACAGATAAGCGAAAAATATTCGAAGTGATAGATAACATAGGGAGAATTCGTACTAGGATCATTAAGAATCTTCCTGAATGTTATTGTTGCAAAATATGCAATTTGAGACTAGAAGCGCATGAACGAAGGAAGCATTTATTGCATTTTCATCGTGAGGAGTTAATCTAATCCTCCTTCCGCACCTGCCCCACATTGCTGTTCTCTGACGCTCTGAAAAAAACTGATCCCACCAAGCCCACCTTAACAAGGGGGAGTCCCGATTTATCGGGACAGGGGATCAAATCCAGCTCCGGTGCTCCACATTTTCGCTTAATTTACGAAATATTTCCCTCTTTGACAAGCCAAGATTAGAGATACCCCTAAATTCAAAAATTTCCCCCCATTCCATAATATTCCTTGACATTTCATTAATCGTGTCGTATATTAAAAGGAAACCGCACTTCCGTAACAATCCCTGAGGAGATATACCATGAGGATTGCTTTCGTTTCTTTTATCAGCCTACTCTTTGTCCTACCCGCTATAGCATATGACGATGCTACTTTTATAGAACACTCGGAGAACGGCTGTTATTTAATCCACCAACAGGGCTTTAAGGATAGCTGTTCATTCCTAATTCCCCTGGACGACCCCACAATTGTTTGGTCGAACTACGTCGAATGGCCCATCTACACCACTTCCGCCAATTCCGGAGACGGCTACGTCTTTGCAGGGACCTATCTGAACGACCCTAAGGAAGCTCAACTGTTCGATCTGCGCGGTGGTGGCGTCCCTGCATGGACTTACACCGGTAACGAATTCCATGTCGATGCTTCCGACGATGGCTTCATCCTCGCAGCCCTGGATGAAAACGGCGCCGGTATCAATGTAATCAAGTGGGCTGGCCCCGGAACCGGCATACCGGATTGGACTGCAGATTTCCCCGCCCGTTATTTAGGCAATTACGGCCCCTACATCGAAGTTTCGCGGGATGGTTCTACGGTCGCCGCAATCCTCACCGAATCCGCAGTTTCGGAATTGGTTATGTTCGATCAGTCGTCCTCAACTCCGCTGGTGGACTATCTCGCATCTGACCTAAGCTTTCCGCGTATTATACAGTTAAGTTCGGACGGCCGCTATGCTGGGGTCCGTACCAATACGCATGTTTATATATACGACCGGGATCTCAATGCCATGCGCGCAGAAATATACATCGGCTTCGGAGCCACCCCTTTCGATATCTCGGGAGATGGAGATCTGATCGCATATGGTTGGTCCTCGCTGGTAGTAAACGAATGGAACGGAGTATCTTACGGATTTCTGTGGACGCGCGCTGAAAGCGGTTACTATCTCTCCACCATATCCATATCTGCGGATGGCTCCACTATCGTCGCCGGTTGGTATGCTGCCAGTCATAACCAAGCTCGCCTGACCGTCCACGACCGGACTTCTGCAGTGCCTGTCTGGACGTATGATTTTATCACTTCAAGCGGCCTATACCAGGAATCCATCCGCAAAATAGAAATGAGCAGCGATGGGCGTTATATTATAGCCGGCAGTTGGGGCGATGACGCCAACCTCAATCCCGAAGTGCACGTCTTCGACCGCGACGCCGGCCCGATACCATACTTCACCGCCGACATGCCCGGATCGGTCTTCTCTGTGGATATAGATCATTTGGGACGCTTTGCCACCGCCTGCGGCAAACACGTCCACGCCAACGTCAGCGGCCACGGCGGTGACATAATCGCCATAGATATGGATATAATTACTTCAACTTTTGAGACTTATCCTGACATTCTCCCGCCAGACATTAACCTGAGCGTTTCCCCCAATCCCTTCAATTCCACAACCGTTCTCAGCTTTAAGCTGCCGGTTGCAAGTAACGTTAAGTTTGATATATTCGACATAAACGGCCGTAATGTAGGGGCGCTGAAAACCGTGCCTTTACTAGGAAACCAGTGGTATCCCGCCGGCATCCATCATGTGCTTTTCGATGGGGCGGGATTGGCTTCAGGTCTCTATTTCTGTCGCCTGCAGGCAGGGGAATACACTAAAACACAGAAGATTGTATTGATGAAATAAAGAGGACGATTGTGAAATATAGAGATTATACCTGCATTTGTTTAACTATAGTAATGACATGGATTACCACGCTGTATGCTCAAGATAGCTTGAATGTGAGCCTCGTAAAAAGCTGGTACTTATCTGAATGGGCCACAAAGTATGATATTACAGTAAACAATGATTATGCATATGTGGCAACGGGATCCACGGGGCTTTATATAATAGACATCTCAGATCTGGAAAACCCCGCCGAAGTCGGACATTTCGATACTCCGGGAATTGCAATGCGAGTATTGGTTTCAGGAATCTACGCCTATATTGGCGATGGTTCAGGCGGAGTACGAATAATTGATGTTTCTGACCCGGCGAATCCAATAGAAGCAGGTTTCCTTTATATGCCCGGACCGGCTAACGATATTGCTAAATGGGGAGATATTCTTTATGTAGCAAACGGGTCTGCTGGATTGCGTGTTGTAGATGTTTCTGATCCTCAAAACCCGGTAGAAATCAATTCTTATATCCCCAACGGTAGCATTTCAAGTGTAGATGTAAATGACATATACGTTTTCTTGAACACAGTGTCTCACTTCTTTGTGTTGAATGCGTCAGATCCATATAATCTTATAAATGTCGGTCAGTTTTTCAACGGCGGGGGCACATTTACAACTCTTGAAATAAATGGTGATTATGCTTATATTGGTGATAACTGGTTCTACACAATATGGATTTTAGATGTATCCCATCCGGCTCTCCCTACGCTGGCAGCAAACACTGGCTTTGGCGATCTTATCTGGAGTTTTACTGCATACGAGAATAGTCTGTATGTTACTAATGAAGACGTTCTGACCATTTATGATGTTACTGATCCAGCATTTCCTTTAGTTGCTGGAATTTATGACGGTGTTGGGTATTCTACCAGCCTATTTCGTAATGGTGATTATCTTAATTCCACGGGCGTAACGGTCAACGTGGAGATATTTGACGTTTCAGATCCGGGAAACGTTATTGAGCTCTGCGAATACGTTGAGGCAGGAGATATTTACCATGTCGAGATCTCCGGTGAATACGCCTATATAGCTGAAGGAAGTTGCGGGTTGAGGATATTTGACATTTCCAACCCGTTAGACCCTGTGTGGATAGGTTTTTGTGATGTAGATGGATACGTCTTAGAGGGTGCCGTTTCAGGAGATTATGCCTTCATTCCCAACCAGGAATTGGGTTTGCACATTATCGATATTTCCGATCCTGAGAATCCTTTTTTAGCCGGTTGCTATGACCCGCCGGAAACATTTGTATTTCACGTGGCGGTTATTGAGAATTATGCCTTTTTATCAACAATGGATAATGGCACAGGAGCATTGTCGGTAGTGGACGTGTCTAATCCGGCAAATCCTATTCAGATCGGATACCTTGAAACATTCAATTTAATTAGTGATCTCGATGTCTGGGGAAACTGGGTTTATGCGCTTTGCAATACGGGAAACGGCCTGAATATCATTAATGTCGCCGACCCGAGTGATCCGGTAGAAGTGGGAAATTGTGCCCTTTCTTGGAATTATTATAATATTACTGCTTGTGAAGAGTACGCCTATGTGGGAGGCAGTCCTGGGGTTTTAGTAATTGACGTCAGGAATCATTCCAATCCAATAGCAGTTGGTTCCTGTTCCACCCCTTCTACTGTTTACCAGATTGCATTACTAAATAACGACTATATTTGCTTAGCAGACCACGAATCTGGATTCAGAGTGTTAGACGTCTCCGATCCTTCAAATCCCTTTGAGGTAGGATATTATGAGACTCCTGGGATGTTTTACTCAGTCGACGCGTCTGGTATGTACGCATTCGTCGCCTGTGTTACCTGCCTCAATGTCTATGATTGTTCTGATGCGCTTGGGGTCATTCAAGAGAAACACTATGCTAAGCCTAAAGAATTCACCCTCCTTCCTCCTCACCCCAATCCCTTCAATTCCACCACAGTCTT
>CBDUWK010000287.1:0-4037 GCA_965370905.1 uncultured bacterium
GTGAAGGAACCACATTTACCATCACATTCCCTAAAGATATAGCCTCAACGCATTCAATAGACAAGATAATGTGAAAGCATAGCAAATTTCAATCTGATTAATTTTAATATTGTAAACTTCCAAGGAAAAAGGAATCATGGACAAAACGTTTTCTTACCAGGAATTACAGAAGTTCGACGGGAAGAACGGCAATCCTGCCTATATTTCTTATAAAGGCGTAGTGTATGAAGTTACCGAAAGCGAGTTATGGCGCAGTGGCCGCCACCAAAATCTGCATGATGCTGGCGACGATCTGACCAATTCATTTGACCAGGCTCCTCACGGTATAGACGTCTTCGACCGCGTAAAAGTGGTCGGCAAACTCGCTTGAGATTGTTTTAAACGCGGAGATATCTCATATTTAACAGGTAGGACGGTATGCACAAAATCCTGATTATAGATGACGAACATTCCATTCGCAAGACGCTCGAACTGCACCTGAAATCGCCGGATCGTCTGGTTCAATCTGCTTCGGACCTTGCTACCGGAGGAGCAGTCTGGGAAAGTTTTAAACCCGATATCGTCCTTCTGGACCTGATGCTGCCCGATGGCGATGGTTTGATCTTTCTGCAAGAAACGGTAAAAAGGAAACTCGGCGGTTTGGTAATCATGATTACCGCCAACCAGGATCTGGAAAGAGCGACCGAAGCGATGCGAATAGGAGCATACGATTATCTGCTGAAGCCATTGGACATAGACCAACTCGATGTAGTTCTGAACAGGGCGGCTCATTCCACCCGCATCAAGCCTGAATCCGCTTATGTCATTACGGACGACGACCGCTATGTGCCGGGACGAATTGCGGGTCAGAGCAAAGCTGTTCTGGATTTGTACAAACAGATCGGTCTGGCATCGCGCTGTTACGCAAACGTCCTGATAACTGGTGAGACCGGCGTGGGCAAGGAAATGGTAGCCAAAGCTATTCATAGAAATTCGAGCTACGACGGCCCATTTATGCCGGTAAACTGTTCGGCAATTGTGGCAACTCTAACTGAAAGCGAATTGTTCGGCCACGAGAAAGGTGCTTTTACCAGCGCAACTTCCACCAAGATCGGGCAGCTTGAAGTTGCCAGGGACGGCACGGTTTTTCTCGATGAGATCGGCGACCTGAAGCTGGATCTGCAGGTGAAACTATTGCGGGTCTTGCAGGAAAGAGAGTTCTACCGCGTGGGATCGACTAAACCGATTCCGCTGCAGGCCAGAGTCCTGGCTGCCACGCACCGGAATCTCGAAGAGATGGTGAAGAACAATGAATTTCGCAAAGACCTGTATTACCGGTTAAATGTGCTCGAACTCAAGGTCCCACCACTCCGGCAACGAAAAGAGGACATTCCGCTGCTGGTCAAATCCCTTATTAAGAAAATTAACGTCGAGACGCGGCGCAACGTTGTAAGCGTGTCCGAAAAAACGATGAAGAGTCTCCAGGATTACGACTGGCCCGGAAACGTGCGAGAACTTGAGCACCGCTTAACCGCAGCGATTATCCATTCCCCGGGTGAAGCCCTGGAAATGATTCCGCCCACACGGGAGATCGCCTCACGGGAACCAGACGAATACAACTGGAAGAGACCTCTCGAAGAAGTGGAGAAAATACATATTCATCAAGTACTACAAAATGTTGGGGGACACCTCGGCAAAGCTTGTGATATTCTGGGCATATCACGACCTACTCTACGCAAGAAAATCGCTGATTATGATCTGAAAGTTTCTTTCAATGATAGTTAGTTTCTTTTAGGTATATCTCCGTCTACGAAGGAATCCCCAAACGAAAACTCTGCCTCTATTTCGCTGAATACAAGAATTTCCCTATTTGGTACAGTGATTGCTTTACATATAAGCGAAAAGAAAAAGAAAGAATGGAAAAATCGGTGAACATACTTCTGGTTGACAATGATCCAGCGCAGGTTAAAACGCTGACCCTTTTCCTGGAGAGCGAAGGATTAAAGGTATTTGCTACTACCGATCCGCGCGACGCTTTTGACCTGGCTTGTAAGCAAAACTTCGATTTAATGATAGTCGATCTGATGATGCCGGAGATGGATGGATTTGAATTAATGGAAAGATGCAGTCAGAACCAACTGAAGATCCCTGCAATACTGATAACCGGGCACCACGACAAACTTGAAAGCTGGGGTGACAAGGTTAATTGCACTTTTGAAGCAGTTTTAACCAAACCCCTGGATATTGACATATTGGTCAGGGAAATAGATAGATCACTTAAATATAGAGGAAAAATTATGAGTACCAAAGAAATTCAAGGTAACCTCGCTTACGACATGGAACAGTGGATGAAGATCGAGGACGCTGCCGTTGCTTCTACCGGAGCGATTATTGAAAAGACCACGAATCCCATTATCAGGATAGTAATGGAGATAATCCAGAGCGATTCTCTGATGCATCACATGGTTCAGGAATTCATTAAGGATACTCTGGAAAAAAAGCCCGTATCACTCACGCCTGAAGAACTGGCTGACGTTTGGGGTATGGTTGAGAAACATATTGAAATCGAGAAGAGAACCGTCGAGGCGGCAGAAGCAGCAATCGAAGCCATAAAAGATAAAAAGATGGTTGTCCAGGAGTATCTGCTGAACTATCTGTTGACCGATGAAAGAAAGCACGATGCTTTACTGGAAACGTTAGAGACAATTAAAAAAGGCATGTATCCATACTGATAAAACTTACAGGAGGAAAAAAATGGTACAGAGACTACAGGATTATAAATGCGAGCACTGCGGCAATATCGTTTCAGTTTTACACGCGGGTGGCGGAGAGCTGGTATGCTGCGGTGAACCTATGCAGCTACTTCAAGAGAATACTACCGATGCCGCGCAAGAGAAACACGTACCGGTCCTGGAGAAGGTTGCCGATGGTTGGAAAGTCACGGTTGGTAGTGTGGCACACCCCATGGGTGAAGACCATTACATCGAATGGATCGAAATGATAAGCGGCGAAAAAAGTTACACCGCCTTTTTGAAGCCGGGTGACACACCGGAAGCAGTGTTCAAAGTAGATGCAGATAATGTCACTGCCAGAGCTTACTGCAACCTGCACGGCTTGTGGAAATCCTGATTGGAGCAACGATCTCAACATCTTGGGCTTCGCACAGAGATTTTCGGGCGAAGCCCTGCAATTAACAAAAACCGATGGACACGTTCATAAAAGCAGTTAGTGAATTCTGGGGGATTTTAAGCGATATGGCTCCATACCTTCTTTTTGGATTTATCGTCGCCGGCTTTCTCTCGGTTTTCGTGTCTCCAAAATTAGTTCAGCGCAATCTCGGTGGAAGGGGCTTATGGCCCGTAATAAAAGCGACCATATTCGGTATCCCTCTACCACTCTGTTCGTGCGGAGTTATTCCTGTTGCTGCGTCGCTGCGTAATCAAGGCGCCAATCGCGGAGCAACCACTTCATTCCTGTTATCGACCCCGCAGACCGGTGTGGACAGCATCATGGTTACTTACAGCCTCTTGGGTCCATTGTTCGCGATATTCAGACCATTAGCGGCTCTGATCACCGGCATAATTGGTGGTACTCTGGTTGAAGTTTTCGATAAAGAAGGTAATACGTCCGATGATGCTCTTTTCAATAAGGGGGCAAATTCCGGCAATTCTGAAACAAAATCAGGAAAGCTCTATAGGGCTCTCCAATACGGATTGGTGACCCTGCCTCAAGACATCGGTAAAACTTTAATTTTCGGTCTAATTGTGGCTGCGATCATTTCGTTAGCTCTTCCGAAAGATTTCTTCACCGGGCTCCTGGGTACCGGAATCTGGCCACTGCTTGCCATGATGGGAGCCGGCATTCCTGTCTATGTCTGCGCTACAGCTTCCGTTCCGGTGGCCGCAGCCTTAATGGCCAAGGGGATCTCGGCTGGAGCGGTTTTCGTCTTTCTGATGACCGGTCCGGCTACCAACGCGGCGACAATTGCAACCGTATGGAGAGTTTTAGGTAAAAAGACAGCCCTGATCTACCTGACAACCGTGGCTGGTACCGCTATT
>CBDUWK010000288.1:0-4035 GCA_965370905.1 uncultured bacterium
ATTGATGCAGATCAAGGGTTTGACCAGAAAGGGAATGGAGAAAATTGTCGAATGTAGAGATGCGTACGGATCGTACTTGAGTTTCAACGATTTCCTGCAGCGGACAGAATTAGATCCGGCAGACGTGCGGCTGCTCATAAAAGCGGGCGCCTTCGATGCTCTGGAGGGGATCGAACGCCGCGCAGAACTCATGTGGCAATTGGAGATACAACCGAAGCAAATGGCGGCGTTCTCTGCTGGTAAAGCACCATCACTTTTCGACGCGGAAGTAACGGAGCCACCGCCGGTACCGCCTTATGATAAGAAGACACTATGGCAGCAGGAACTGGAAGTGTTCGGATTCTTGATCAGCCGCCATCCGCTGGAATTGTACCAGGAAAGAGTGAATGGATTAAATCTTGTACAAGCGCATGAGATGGGGCAGCATGTGGGGAAAACCGTGCAGATGGCAGGCTGGCTGATAACAGGCAAAGTAGTGAGAACGAAGACGAAGGAGCTGATGGAATTTCTGACTTTTGAAGATATGACGGGACTTATCGAAACGGTTTTCTTTCCGGCTGTTTACGACCGCTTCTGCTATATGCTGAACAAGAGTAGACCATACGTCCTGAAAGGCAAAGTGGAGGATGATTTCGGGGCGGTTACGTTGACGGTGGAGGGGGTGAAGTATCTGTGAGAGATTCGGTAGTCAGGATATGGGAGAGATACTCCTTTAACCGGAGCCTTTTATCTCATTCACTTGACATTGTGAGGGGATACATTTATATAAAGAATGAGGTTAATGGATGATTATCCAAATATCCTGAGGACTGAAGATAGGTGGGAGGAAGAATCATGAGCTTTAATACATATCCTTCAGCTTCTTTTTGGAAACTTTGCCTGAACCTGTCTTGGGGAGTTCAGGCAGAAATACGATCGATTGGGGTACTTTGAAGCCCGTTAACCGTTCCCTGCAAAATTCTTTCAATTTGTCTTCGCTTACTTTCTCGCCTGATTTCACAACCACTGCCGCCATTATTACCTCACCCCAAATTTCGTCAGGTATTCCTATAACCGCCGCTTCCATAACCTGGGGATGTTCGTATAACACGGATTCAACTTCAATGGAATAGATGTTTTCACCGCCGCTGATGATCATATCCTTCTTGCGATCGACGATATTCACGTAACCATCTCTATCAACTACTGCGAGATCTCCGGTCTTCAGCCAGCCATCTTCGAAAGCTTCTTCGGTCTCATCGGCCCGATTCCAGTAACCCGGAGTGATAGTGTCGCCCCGCACCCAAATTTCACCAACTTCATGATCGTCCGGCTGCACTTCGCTAATGCCATCATCACGCATGACTTTAAGTTTGACGGCCTTAAATGGACGGCCGGTTTTAGCTTTGTAGATCAGTTGCTCTTCCGGTGGCAACTTTTTCAGATGATCTTTAAGCAGACTTAGGGTCAGATAGGGGCTGGTTTCAGTCATTCCGTAGGTCTGGACATAATCACATCCGAAGGTATCAATAACTCTGCGAACGACGTCTATGGCAATAGGAGCGCCGCCGCTCAAAATCACCCGCAAGCTGGAAAGGTCGTAATTGTCAACCTCCGGACATTTTACCATCAGATTGAGCATGGTGGGGATCAAGTTGCTGATGGTTATATTCTCATTCTGGATAAGTCTGAGCGCCGATTCTGCTGCGAATGAAGGCAGCATCACATGACAACCTCCGACCCGGGTGATGGCGAAAGTCGCCCACGCATCGGCCAGATGGAACATGGGGGCGATATGTCCCCAGACGTCGTTCTCCGTTAAACTCAGTTCTTCAATCGACCCTTTAGCATGAATACACACATTCCTATGAGTCAACGGCACCCCCTTCGGTTTCCCGGTGGTGCCACTGGTGTAGTAGAGGTGAGCTATATCATCGGATTGAAGATCGACCGGTTCGAAGCACTTTTTAGCACTTATTATCTTGCCGTATTCGAAAGAAGGGATATCACTTTTAAGGTTTGGGGTCTTTCCCAACCAGAGTATGCCACCCAAAGAAGATTGGCTTTTAAAGAGTGAGCTAATATTGGGGGCGAACTGAGGGGCTACCAAAAGCCAACGCGGCTCAGCATCAGCGACGATATAAGCCAATTCACGTGGGGCTAAACGGACGTTAAGTGGATTCAGGATCGCGCCTAATCCAGCCGCGGCGAAATACGCTTCGTAGAAATGGTGAGAATTCACGTCGAGGATGGAAATGCGGTCGCCGGGTTTGATATCTTTGGATTGGAGGAAGTGCGCGAGGGTATTGACCCTCTCCCCTACTTCGTCATAAGTCAGGCGCGTCACACCGTCTACAACTGCAATTTTATCAGGGTGGTGTTCGACGGCATATCGGAGGAGGGAGTAGATGTTCATGATTATTGATGGCTTATATTGTAGGGGTGGTTCGCGAACCGCCCCTACTTACAAATTAACTAAAACTCAAACGGACGACCGAAGTAACTTAGCAACGATAGTACAATTAAACCAACTGATATTAAAGATTGCACACCTGATACAAACCGCGGCCAACCGCGGGATTGCAGTTTGAATTCAGGCGGCAGAAGCATCAGCAGCCAGTGGCTGGGGCTGATTTCGCGAAATCCGATGCGTAGGGAGCGCTGCAGACTGAAGAGAAACGCTATACCGAAAGCCAGCAAGCCATTTTTAAGCTTCTTCCACTTTCCAGCTTTCAATTCCTGTTCCTTTGCAAGACCCTTTTGAGATGCAATCAGATATACGCTCTGTTCGATGTAATAAATACCCAAAAGACGGTATAAGGCTCCCATCAGTATTATGAATATTAATAAAATTAAAAGAGGTCTCATGTGATTTGATCCCCATTCGCAAGTGAGATCGTAAAAAATGTATTCAAAAACGGTTTGATCTTTTCTTTGTAAGGCAGCATTTACTTGTTTAGCTTGTGTTTTGAAGCCGGCGTTGATGAAAGCATTTTTAAGGTGATAAAGGGGACCAGGATCAGTATCGTATGTCATTTTATCAATATAATATGAATGTGCTATTGAGTATATTTGTGGTAATGAATCCGGTTCAAAGACTACACCTTTTAATATGGTCGAACTCAAATCTGCATTTGAGAGATTTGTGCGTATAAAACTTGCTCCAGTTAGGTTTGCACTTGAGATACTTGCATTTCTTAGATTGCAGTCATAAAAACTTGTTCCCTTCAAGTTAGTCATACCCAAGCCGGCTTCACAGAGGTTTACCTCAGCAAAATAGGATTCTGATAGGTCAGAGAACCAAAAAGCTGCTTTTCTTAAATCTGTCCTAAAAAATAAGGAAGATGTAAAAACTGAACTCATAAGTCTCGCGCCTGTTAATCTTACATTTAAAAACTCACCACCAGATAATCTACAGTACGTGAGGTCTGCCTGTAGACTATCTCCCTCAAACGGTTCAAACGTTACTCTCTGCGTTGGATCTCCGACTTTTGTAAATGTCATACCTGACAAAATAAGGCTCAGCATTAATTCATCTTCGTAGGTTTCTGTGAAACCGTATTCTTTTTTAATTCTCAGGCAATTTTGTCTAAGTTCTTTTAATCCGCGATCGTGCATCGCCAGTATTGTATCAAGTTCTGCACGTGTTCGTTCATTGCCTTCTGCATCATACCACACCCATTCCTCTTCTTCTGCATTCTGATCCTGTGCGGAGAGAAAATTCAGGTAGCTCATGGATAGTAACAGGCAGGTGAGGAAAAGAAATGTATCGAAGCGCATGCTTATCTCCACTTTAATGTTTCAAAGTAATGAAGCAGCTTTCTGTCGCTGTGGTACAAAGGTCTAGCTTGATCTCTGTAACACCAGAATGAATTCTGGTGCCCAGTTCAATAATCGCAAAGTCTCTAAAGAGACTAGTGTAAACTATTAAGATAGTGATTTTAACTACTTTGGTTCAAAAGCTGGAAGTGGGACATAAATTCCTTGCTTATTATTCCTTGAACACACCATGATCGAGGATACCATATCCGGTGAAACTGCGCTTTATGGATAGCC
>CBDUWK010000289.1:0-4003 GCA_965370905.1 uncultured bacterium
GACCACTTTCTCGCCTCACCTGCATCTTTTTCCAATAATCCAGTATGATTCAACAACTCCTTGCGCCGCATCAATGCCATTGCCGAAATATACCCGGAACCGCAGAACCCAAGCGGTTCGCCACCACCGATAACAAACGGAGCTCCGGATTCATCAAAACCCTCGATAGCGCCTTTGTGCGCGGGCATACCGTCCCTCAATCCGACGCCCTCAAAAGCCGGGCCTGCCGCAGTAGAAGCTGCCAGTATTGCTCCTTTTGCCGCGATAACAATTTCGCCGTTAGTCCCCAAATCTATCAGCAGGCGCGGTTCATCGGTCCGATCTAAATCTACGGAAATGATCGCTGCAGTGGTGTCGCCGCCAATGAAGCCTTGAATGATCGGACAAATTTCGCAAATTGCGCGGTTCGGTAATCCCAATAACTCAGGCGGAAAAGCGATCAGCTCATGTCTTTCCAGCGGGCTCCTGAAAGGAGCTACCTCCAATCCTTCACCGGCTCTGCCTAAGAAGAGGTGAATCATGGGGGTATTTCCAACCAGGAATACGTTGGTGATATGTTCACAGGGGATATTTTCTTTTTCGATAATCGAGCTGATGCCTGCTCCGATTCCCTTTCGGATCGCCTCAGTCAACCCTTTCCGTCTGGCTTCATCCTTCGCCAGGTCTAATCTGGTCATCACGTCCGCACCCAGGTGAACCTGGGGATTCAAGAAACTGTATTGTGCGGCGATTTGACCTCGTTTGAAATCGACCAGGTAGAGCGCCACAATAGTGGTACCGAGATCTATGGCTATTCCGTATTCATCGCAGACCATGCCGGCAAAATCGAATCCGCGTATGTTCTTTTCGATGAGCCATTCCTGGACCAATGGCAGAGATATGGTTATATCGCTATTCACTTTGTGGAGACAGGAAAGGCGATAGATGCTGTCCTGTCCAAGCAGCTCCCTTTCTCGAGGCAGTAGCTGCGGCGGTTTTCCCTTGAATTCAACGCGACAGCATCCGCATTGCCCTTTACCTCCGCAGTTCTGGGGAAAGTAGATACCCGCACGGTTCAGGGCTGCGCGAATGGTATCTCCCTTTATAGCTTCAACCCGGGTCTCCTCGGACTCTATTGCGACGGTATATTTTTTTCGATCCTCACTCACTTTTAGGCAACTCTTTCAGCAATCAAATAGTCATCATGGCACTTACTAAATTCGGATCCGCATTCGCAGGCAAATCACAACCAGTTGAGAGAATGCAGGGTTCAGGCAATGTCTCGAGGCATTGCCGCGCGGCATCCTGCACTGTTTCCTCATCGCTGCGGATGAATAAATTGGTGGATATATAACCCATAGGAATAGTATCCGGCATGTCCGCAAACATGTTATCATGCCAATCTTCGAAACTCAGGACATCCAATTTCAGGTTTGCCAGTTCATCGGTGAGCATACCGATTTCTCCGCAGATGTGCAGGCAACGGAAAGAACCAAGCCCACTGATTTTATCGAAAAGTGCTATCAAATATGGCGCGGCGAAACGGCGGAAATAGTTAGCGCCGATCAACCCACCGGAAGCAATGGGAGCGCCAACGAAAGGAATATACCCCGCCTGTATAATTGATTCGGATAAGTACGACTGGTTGTTGGTGCAGATATCGAGCAAATCGGTTACTGCTTCAGGTTCGGTTAAGAGCTTTTCCAGGAATAGTTCGGTCCCGATAACCATAGCTGCCAGACTGAAGGGATCCTTCATGGAGAAAAAAATAGGAAGATTTGGATCGAGACCTGCTCTGCATAAAGCGGCCGCCTCAAATAACTGAGGAATCCGTCCAGCCGCAGCCATATCAACATGCTTCACCGAGGAATCATCAACATGCTGGATTGGTTGAGGATTGCCGTCGACAGAATATTCCAGTTTGACGTCCATCGCTTCAGGTTCGACAGACACGTCCGAGAAGACGATTATGAAGTTCGATTGATAAAGTTTTTGCGCTTTCAGGAAGCCGTCCGCTAATAAGCGACCGTTACGGCAGACATCTCCCAAGGGTTGATCGAGAAGTTGAGCCAGATGATCTGCGGCGATCATGGGTCCGCGGGCAATTTTCTTACCATTTAGCAGAGGAAAGATTCTGTCAAACGTATCACGCCTCAAAAGGAATCCCCATAAGATTGTGCGCGCCGATTACGGCTTCACGAGCATCCTTGCCGTAAAAGTGAGCGTTTATGGACCTGGCGAAATCCTGGCTGACGGGGGCACCGCCAACCATTAATTTTACTTCAGGATAACGTTCCGATATCAAAGCCACAATATCTGCCATAGTATCCATGGTGGTTGTCATCAGCGTCGAAAGTGCGACTATGGCGGGTTTTTCCGCCTCGACAGTTCGTTCGAATTCATCTGCTGTGACGTTTCTCCTGAGATCTACTATCCGAAATCCGGCGGCTTCCAGCATCAGTTTGACGATGTTTTTACCAATGTCATGGTAATCGCCTTCTACTACACCAATAACGATGGTTCCCTTTCCGTCAGTTTCGTCAGCTATTACGTGATTTTTCAGGATATTGATGCCGGCGTACATGGCTTTGGAACAGACCAGAACTTCAGGGACGAAGTATTCCCTGGCGGCGAAGAGCTTGCCGACTTGGTTCATGCCCGCGGCGAGTCCTTTTTCGATGGCTTCTTCGGGGGAGCAGCCCTCATCGAGAACGCGCTGAGAAAGCTTTTTGACTTCCTCGGCGTTCATGCTGACGACGGCCTGGGAGAGTTGTTGGTATAAGTCGTTCATGAGATCCTTCACTACGTTCAGGATGACAATTAATTTACCCGGATAGCAGCACCATGGCGACGATGGCACAGAGGATGCCCAGGACTTTCTTAAGGGTCAAGGGCTCCGATAACAGGATAAACGCCAGGATTGAAGCTACTGCCACATACAAGGAGGTGATGGGAATGACCCTTGATGCAGGACCTCGGGAAATAGCTACGAAAAAGTAGATGAAGCCAATCGCTCCGGCCAACCCCGCAGCCAGGCCGATCATATGCCAGGTGTTTAACTTGAACTGCAGCGGTCCGGTGATTAATCCTCCCAAAAAGGTGCAGACTCCGAAGTAGATCATCATAGTCTGCCAGGGGACTTTATCGGCTCCCAACTTGGTCAGGAAGCCCCACAATCCCCAGAAGAAAAGAGCCAAGAGGGAGGGTCGGAGCCACCCTCCCCCTGTGATTAGATCAATCATGTTGGGTTACTTCTTAGCGATGAATCTGCCGCGGCCCATTTTGCCTTCATGAGCTTTTTCAGCCATAAAAGCCATTTCGCCGCCCATAGCCTGGAACAACTCCATATTGTCTCCGATTATCTTCAGGGCGTCGTAGGTCAGTTGGTCGGTCAGCATCTTGATGTAAAAATCGACGTAGCCGGCATATTCTTCGGTCAGGTCAGTGCTTTCGACCAGGGTCAGACCGTTATCTGCGAATAGTTTCTCGTATCCCTTCTGGTTTTCCAGGTAGGGGAATTTCATGAAGGTGTTAATGCGTTTCGCTTCGTCTTCGGAAAGACCGGCGGAGCCTTCGATCCAGTCGGTGAAGGCAAGCGTGCCACCGGGTTTCAGGACGCGGACTGCCTCGGAGACCAGGCGCGTCTTATCGGCTACGTAACACCAGGCATCTTCGCCCCAGATGAAATCAAAAGTGTTATCCGGCCAGGGGATCTCCTCAGCGTCGCCCAATTTGAATTCGATCTTGTCGGCGAGACCTTCTTCGGCGGCACGTTCCTGGGCTTTGCGGTGCATGGTTTCGGTGCCGTCCAGGCCGCACATGGTGACGTTGAAATTCTTCACCAGAAAGCGGCAGCCGGTGCCCAGGGCGCTGCAGAGATCAAGACCCTTCCAGCCCGCCTGGATGCCGGCGTTCTGCGCCAGCGTCATAGATGAACCGAATCCGCCCACATGGATCTGTTCGCCCATGATAAGTTCCCAGAGAACTCCCTCGTGGCCGTCGTAAACTTCTTTAACTTCTTTTA
>CBDUWK010000290.1:0-3995 GCA_965370905.1 uncultured bacterium
GATCCACCTGGCGCCTTCGGTGATGGTATTGGTGGAGGCAGCGTTATCCCCGACAGATTACAGCTGTTCGCTCCCATCCCAAATCCTGCCAACCCGACCGCTTTGCTGAGTTTCCAACTACCACACTCGGGACTGGTAAGAGTCGATCTTTACAACACGCTGGGGAGAAGAGTTGTAAACCTCTTGAATGAGTACGCCGAGGCGGGATTGCACCAAGTCAAAGTTCAGGGTGATCACCTCTCATCCGGCATCTACTTTATTCTGCTCAATTTCGAAGATCAGACGCTGGCCAGGAAAGTGTTAATTTTAAAATAAGGAAAGAGTTACGAACGCCTACAGGTCATATAACTTCAGTGTTGGCAGCTCCTGGACGCCTGCGGTAAAGAAGCTGATTGTAATCAACGGCTCGATCTACCTCTTACAGGAACTCTTAGCCTTACCTCTGGCGCGGTATTTCGGTTTGATACCGTACGTGGTACTTCACAAACTTGCCGTCTGGCAATTAGTAACCTACATGTTCCTGCATGGCGGCTTCATGCACGTCGCCTTCAATATGTTCGCATTGTGGATGTTCGGTTCGCAGATAGAGCGGGTTTGGGGAACACGGAAATTCGTAAAATACTACTTCATAACCGGAATAGGCGCAGGGTTGATCAACATAGCCTTCAGTGCAGGATCAACCATTCCGACCATCGGCGCCTCAGGTGCTATTTTTGGATTGCTATTGGCTTATGGAGTCCTCTTCCCTAATAACGTAATTTTGCTCTACTTCTTTATCCCCATGCGGGCGAAGTACTTCGTAATACTCTTCGCTGCTCTCGAATTCTACATGGCGAAGTCTTATACTGCTGACGGAGTGGCTCATTGGGCTCACTTAGGAGGTATGGCTATCGGTTTCCTTTACCTCAAAGCTCTACCTATGCTCAGGTCCGCCTCCAGCGAGGTTTCAGAGAAACGCAAGGATAGAAAAGGGGCAATTCAGGTAAAACTAAATGCCAAGAAATTGACCGATTTGGAATCTATCCGCAGCGAAGTGGATTATCTCCTCGACCGCATCAGCCGTGTTGGTTACGATCATTTAACCGATGAGGAGAAAGAGCGCCTGGAAGAGGCCAGCAGATTACTGCGACTTCATTCCGAGGATAGCGACGAACTGAATTAAAGGGCGTTTCTATTTAATTAATAAGAGTCCAGAAGCAAAATGACATGCATTGCCGCTTTTGGATTTTTTTTATTTCAGGTTTTGTCTATCTAATTTAGAGGTATCTGATGGATAGCGGAAGCAATCGTAGATTTATTGATAAGGTAGAAAGCCGGAATCATCATTAAACAATGGATAAGCCTTACTTAGCAGTCTACCGGAACTGCCACCTCTGCGGCCATCATTGCGGTGTGGACCGGACTGCTGGTGAGCTTGGTGAATGCGGTCTCGGAACGGAGGTACTTGTCTCATCTGTCGGGCCGCATTTCGGTGAAGAACCAGAACTGGTAGGCTACCGGGGCTCGGGCACTATCTTTTTCGCAGGATGTAACCTAGGATGTCAGTTCTGCCAAAACTGGGAAATCAGCCAGGCCAGGGAGGGTTCCCCGGTTGCGATTGAAAAACTGGCGGATTTCATGCTGCAACTCGAACGGGGTGGATGTCACAATGTCAACCTGGTCACACCTACACCTCATACGCCCTCAATTCTGGAGGCGATTCGCATAGCTCGTAACAGGGGATTGACCGTTCCCATCGTTTATAATTGCGGCGGCTTTGAAAGCTCCGAAGTTCTCGAAATGTGTCAGGGATCAATAGATATCTACATGCCGGACGCCAAGTATTCAGACGCCGAAATAGCGCTAAAATTCAGTGGCGCTCCTGACTATCCCGAAACCAATCAGGCCGTATTAAGGGAGATGCACCGCCAGGTTGGGGATCTCTTGGTGGAAAATGGGATTGCAAATCAGGGAATGCTTATCCGGCATCTTGTGCTGCCAAATCATCTGGAAAATAGCCGCGGTGTGTTTGAATTTATCGCCACAGAAATTTCAATGGAGAGCTATATAAACGTGATGGATCAGTACAGACCCTGTTATCATGCCGATACTCTTTCGGGTCTGGAACACCGATTGTCGAATCGGGAATACGCAGAAGCAGTCGAGGCGGCGCGCAGGGTAGGTTTGCATAGGGGATTTTGAGATGAAATGTCAAAGGTGCGGAATCGATTTAACTGGTGGGCTGGGAGCTTACAGTTGGTATGGAGAAGTCACAGCTTTGGGTGAAGATGCTGCGGTTATTCCTGAGACTGGAAAAGATGATAAGGTTATGAAAGATATGATTTTTAAGCAGTTGCAATCCATGACAGCGGAACAGATCGAGAGGGACGTTTACCAGCAGTGGGAAGGTTTACTGTGCCGCAACTGCCGCAATGAGTTAGGAGAAGTTCTGGATCTATTCTTCAATCGAAAGGGAGTTTAACCTAATTAGACTCGTGAATTCTTTTTCTCTCTGATTAACACTGCTCCCATCCCCGCCCAAGAAATGGCAGCCGCTGCCAACATAGCCCAATGCAAACCACCTAAAAAAGCAAACTGCGTCTCTGGAAGCGAGGCTCCACTTAAACCCGAACTTGCCAGAAGGTAATTTCTCGCACCGGTAAAGATTACACTTGAAAGGGCAATCCCGAAAGCCATCCCCATCGTCCTGGTCAGACCCAGCATTCCTGAAGCGTTGCCCAACCGATCGCGCGGGACTGAACCGAGTATTTCCGCATTATTGGGGGGATTGAACATTCCGATTCCTAATCCCAGGAGGGATAGAGAGGCAATGATATAGATAGAAGAAGTAGATTCATTTAAGAACGTCAGCATTACGAAGCCGATGCCATGAAGCAGAAGTCCCCCCATGCACAGTTCCTTGGTTCCTATTTTATCGGAAAGAGCGCCTGAGGCTGGTGCAATTATGGCCATGATTGAAGGCACCGCCATAAGGAAGAGTCCCGCTTCAGCGGGAGGGAAGCCACGCAATTGAATCAGATAGAAGGGAAGCAGAAAGGTTTGCGTAAAATGTGCGGTAAAGATTAGAAATCCCGCAGAGGTGGCGCTGCTGAAAGTCGGATTACGAAATAGCTTAAGATCCAATACAGGAGCTGAAGTGTTACGTTCTATGGTTAGAAACAGAATCGGGAAGAGGATTGAACCCGCTGCCAGAGCTAAGATCGGCATAGTCAACCAACCCCATTCATTCCCTCTGGATAAAAGCAGCAGAATGCAAAAAAGTGAGAGCGCCATGGTGAACGATCCCGATACATCAAAAGGTGAACGAACAGTTTCTTTATCCCGCTGTAAATAGCGATTTACTAACAAGGCTGCCAAAATCCCGAAGGGGATGTTTAGAAAGAAGATATAGCGCCAACCTAAGAAATCCGTTATAATACCACCCAGGACGGGACCGACTGATAGTCCCACTGCTACCGTTGTTCCTAATATCCCCAACGCTTTTCCTCTCGAATCAGGAGGAAATATTTCTCCGATCAGGGCAGGGCCTATCGCCACGGTAAGCGCCGCGCCAACTCCCTGGAAGATCCTGGCAGCAATAAGTGCGGTGATACTGTCGGCGAAGCCGCACAGCGCTGAACCAATTGTGAATATAACGATACCAGCCTGATAGGTGCGACGCCGCCCGAAAAGATCACCTACCCTGCCGGAAATCATCAGCAGAGCCGTTACTACCAAGAGGTATGCCTGCACCACCCAGTCCACCACTCCAATACCAGCGTGAAGCTGTTCCGATATAATGGGCAGCGATACGTTGATTACACTGGAATTCAGAGTAGCCGCGATGGATACTAATGCCAATGGGTAAATAGCCCGCCAGCGTAATTTAGGTTCGTAATAATCCGGGTTCTGATAAGAGGTTGGGATTGGATCTAAAGGCATACATTTCCCGGGTGTATAGATGCAATGTTAAAAAGTAGGTGTCTATTTAGGCCCGCAATGGTGCATCATACGGC
>CBDUWK010000291.1:0-3974 GCA_965370905.1 uncultured bacterium
ATTATCGAACGTTGCCCTGGCGGTAGGGCCGGACATAGATTATGTGGCCATACGCCTGAAGGAGGACACAAACGGCTCGAAAGCCGGTCAGAAGGTTATTT
This sequence comes from uncultured bacterium, assembly GCA_965370905.1. GTDB lineage: Bacteria > Electryoneota > B3-LCP > B3-LCP > B3-LCP > JALGVT01. Next base: position 102 of record CBDUWK010000291.1, read on the forward strand.
TAGCCCGCGAGCGGTTGGAGGCTTACCGTGACAACGTCGGCAAGTATGAGGTCATCTGGAAGAAGAAGGGGCGTGAATTAGCCGGCATGAAATACCGGCCATTATGGGATTGGCAAGTTGACAAGAAGGCGCACAAGGTTATTGCCGACGAATTCGTTACGACCGAAGACGGGACCGGGATAGTTCACCTGGCACTGTACGGTGAAGACGACTTTCGTATAATTCGCAGAGAAGGATTGCCGTTGGCGCAAAACGTGGATGATAACGGGCAGTGCATCGAGGGCACCGGCAACTTCGCGGGTCGTTACTTCAAAGATGAAGATCTGGATATCGACATTTTAAAGGAGTTGCACTCTCGAGGCTTGTTGCTGGGTAAAGAAAAGCACGAACACTCCTACCCCTTCTGCTATCGCTGCGACGCGGCGCTGATGTATTTTGCCAGACCGGGCTGGTTCATTCGCACGGCTTCATACCGGGATGAAATGCTCAGGGCCAATTCCCATATCAACTGGCAGCCCGATTACATCAAGAACGGCCGTTTTGGTAACTGGCTGGAAAATACCATTGACTGGAACGTCACGCGCGAGCGCTATTGGGGCAGTCCCTTTCCGGTTTGGACCTGCAAGGAGTCCAATTGTAAAGGTGAGATCTGCGTGGGTAATTTGGCCGAATTGCGGCAACTCGCCGGTAAAGAAGTCAATGAGATTCTATTCAATGAAAAGATCGGTCAGATCGACCTCCACAAACCACTGATCGACCGCGTAAAAATTCCCTGTCCGGAATGCTCAAAGGCGATGACGCGCGAGGATTTCGTCATGGATTCCTGGTTCAATGCCGGGTTGATGTTCGTGGGTCAATGGGGTTACCCTGCTGCACCCGGATCCAAAGAGATATTCGATAAGCAATATCCAGCAGACTTCATCTGCGAGGCGATAGATCAGACCCGCGGGTGGTTTTACACTCTGCTGGCGACTTCGACCCTATTCGGCTTAGGCAATAACCTGCCTGAAGATAAGTGGAGTTGTTACCGCAACGTTATATGCACGGAATTAGTCCTGGATGACAAAGGCCAGAAGATGTCGAAGTCGCGGGGAAACGTAATCGATCCGATGGTTCTCTTCGATGAGGTCGGAGCGGATGCGACGCGATGGTCCTTCTTCAGCTCGAATCCCTGGAACGTGAAGCGGTTTTCCGAGGAACAGGGCAGGGAATCGGTACGGGACGTACTACTTCCTCTGTGGAATGCTTATTCATTTTTTGTTACGTACGCCCAGGTTGACAACTGGCGACCATCACCCGAAGAGAAGCTTTCCGATCATCCTCTGGATAGATGGATCACAGGTGAGTTAACCCGGTTGAACAGAGAAGTCACGGCAGCGCTGGAGAGGTACGACGTCGCTCCCGCAGCGGGCGCTTGCAGTAAATTCCTCGACCAGCTCACCAACTGGTACATTCGGCGCTCTCGGCGCAGGTTCTGGAAATCGGAGGACGATCAAGATAAGCAAGGGGCATACGCTACTCTATATCGCGCTCTGACAGATTTTACACTCATATTGGCGCCATTCATGCCTTTCATCAGCGAGGAGATTTATCAGAACTTAGTCAGGAGCATAGATTCAGAAGCACCGGAATCCGTTCACCTGGCAAAGTGGCCGGAACCGGCTATCGAGGTAATTGATGAAGAATTTGCCTCGCAGATGGAATTAGTGCGTAAAATCGTGCGTTCTGGAAGAGATCTGCGCCAAAAACATGCGGTGAAAGTACGACAACCTCTGGAAGAAATCAAGGTTGTAGTCGCCGATGCTTCGATAAATGGTCTGCCGGAATTAAGAGATCTCATCATCGACGAATTAAACGTCAAAGGGATTAAGCTCATAAGCGATGACTCAGAGCTGATGCAGTTACAGGCGCAACCGAACTTTCGGGCGCTGGGACCAAAGTACGGCAAGGACGTCAACCGGGTGGCTGAGGTCATCAAGTCGATGCCTGAGGAATCTATCAGACAGGTAGAAGAAGGCAGCGAGATCGATATAGCAGGTGTGGCTATTACGTTGGAAGACGTAATTATCGAACGGGTGGCGCTTGAAAACCTGGCGGTAAGTGAATCGGAGGGTCTTACGGTTGCGCTTAACCTCCATATTTCCGACGATTTGATCGATGAGGGCCGGGCGCGCGAACTGGTACACTATATCCAGAACAGGCGGAAAGAGAGCGACTTGGAAGTGACCGACAGGATAGAGATAGACTATTTTGCCGGGAATGAACTCAACCGGGTTATAGAGGCGCACGATGACTGGATAAAGACGGAAACTCTATCAGGCAGCCTGTCGCCTGTGGACTTAGAGAAGCTTTCCGATCAAGAGCCTCACAAAATAGACGGACATGAAATATACATAAGACTTGAAAGAGTGAAAAAGAGGTAGTTGGAGAATAGGATGCCGAAAAGAAAAACAAAGCAGAAGGACGCGGTTTTCACCAAGAGGGATCTGCCTCACTTTAAGAAGCTCGTCCTGGAAAAACGTAAAAAACTCTTGGAAGAGCTGGGTTACCTTAAGGAAACTTCGCTGGAGAAATCCTACCAGGATTACACCGGAGAACATTCGACCTACTCGTTCCATATGGCGGATCAGGGAACCGACGGACAGGAGAGAGAAAAGGCATTTATGTTCGCTTCGCGCGAGGGCCGTTTCCTGAGCTATCTGGACAAGGCGCTGGAGATGATTGAGGAAGGCACTTATGGCTACTGCCAATCCTGCAAGGAGCCTATCGCCAAAGTTAGGTTGGAAGCTGTACCGACAGCAAAGCTTTGCGTCGATTGTAAATCCAAGAAGGAACAATAAGTAGTCATCACACCGCCATACTTAACAGGTCATTTTCGAAGTGCGAACTTCAGTTCTGATCCATTTGTGGCCGACTGCGGTCATAGTAGTCTCTGATCAACTCACCAAAGCGTGGGTCAGGTCGGGGATGTCTCTGGGGAAATCGGTTCCTGTCCTCGGAGAGGAATTCTTTCGGTTAACACACATAGAAAATACGGGGGTTGCTTTTGGGCTCAAGGCTGGGAGCCCAATTTTTTTAATCCTATTCAGCATAATTGCTGCGATCTTCCTGATATATCTGCTTCTCAAATCAGATAATGCGACTTCAGTGGCGCATCCCAAACCTGTGCGTTTCTCCTTGAGTTTAATTCTGGGCGGTGCCATCGGTAACCTCATCGACAGAGTTGCTTTCGGACAGGTTACCGATTTTTTAGATTTCGACTTTCCGGATTTCATTATGCAAAGATGGCCGGTATTTAACGTAGCTGACAGCGCGGTAACTATCGGCGTTACGATCTGGTGCATCTACCTCATATTCGGGAAGCACGGCAGCCCCGCTCCGCAACAGACAGTTCCCACAAACAGGTAGCAGGTTCTACCTATGGCAAACCCTCCTGAAAAAGAGCCATCCGATACTATCAAATCCAGCGACACTTCTAAAGCAGCTCCCGAATATCGCGAGATTAGAGTTACAGTGAAGACCAATCAGCCGGACGTGAGGCTCGACGCGTACTTAGCTCGGCAGATAGGAAACCTGTCCCGCAGCCGCATTAAATCGTTGCTGGACGCGGGCTTAGTAACGCTTGATGGGAAATTGGTAAAACCGTCTCACTTAGTCAAGTTCGGGGAGGAAGCGGTGGTTCGACTTCCGGGTCCGAAACCTTCGCCGCTGACCGCTGAGGAGATACCATTGGACGTCCGGTATGAAGACGAATATCTCATCGTGGTGAACAAACCGGCGGGGATGGTGGTGCATCCGGCTCATGGACACCCTTCCGGGACGCTGGTGAACGCGCTGCTGCATCACTGCAGAGATTTGAAGGGAATAGGAGGG
>CBDUWK010000292.1:0-3973 GCA_965370905.1 uncultured bacterium
CCGTAGGCGACGCCTACCGCGCTCTCAATATAACTTGTAATCGTGGAGGTCCCCATGCAAGCCCCCGCCACGGTTCCCACCGCATCCACACTCAGGGCTCGAGTCGCCCTCGGCAATTTGCCATCCTTGATAAATCCTGCCTGTTCCGATACCCCGATTAAAGTTCCCAGAGTATCGAACACGTCCATGAAGATAAATATTACGATGAAAGGCAGACAGACCAGACTGAAAGCTGAAGCGATATCCATCTTAAACGCGGCCGCCTCAGCCACGTCAGGTAATCCGACAATCCCGGAATACTCCACTTTGCCTAATATTAATGATAAAATCGCCGCCGCTATAATACCCCATAATATCGATCCGCGCACCTTCCGCACCAAGAGCGCCGCCGCGGTAATGAGCCCCACAGAAAACACCATCACGTCTGCCGCAGCTACGCCTTTATTCAGCCCTATAATTCCATCGCCTACGGCGATCAAGCCGCCATTTCGTAAACCTATAAAAGCGATGAACAAACCGATACCCACCGTGATTCCATTGCGCAAACTCGGACTCAAGGCGTTAATGATAGCCTTTTGCGCGCCTAAAACAGAGAGTAGCAGGAAAACCAGTCCAGAGATGAATACCACCCCGAGCGCCACCTGCCAGGCGTTAGTGAAACCGAGTGCTGCAAGCGCCATTATCACAGATACGAAAAAGAAGTTCTCGCCCATTCCCGGCGCCAAGGCGATAGGATAGCGCGCGTACAATCCCATCAGAATTGTCGCTAATGCAGATATCAGACAGGTTGCTAATAGCACTGCGCCGTAATCAAGCCCCGTAGGATTCCCCGCAAAATCCACCGACAACACTGCCGGATTCACGAAGATAATATAAGCCATGGTCAAAAATGTCGTCAATCCGGCGACAACTTCAGTTTTAAAGTTGGTTTGATGGCCGGAAAGATCGAAAAGCTTTTCCATGATAATTCTAAAAATTATAAATTCTACAGAGCTCTAACCACCGGCGAGATTCAGGTAGGACGTTCGGTATGAATTTGAAGCCGTCCACTGGTAATCGTTATTTAGCTGAACACGAAAGTTCAGAGGATCATCGCCCTCATGCGGCCAGCCCGCGCCAAACTGGTCGTAAGTTCCAATTATTCCGTAGAAATAATCGTCCTTCGCATCCTCAGGGCCGAGACTCTTGGTAAAGAATTCCTGCGGTAAAAAGTACGATTTCTCTCCCCAGGAGAGATCGTACCACTCTTCGATAGTGTCGTTGTAAATGATGGTCCCACTTAGATCCCCATCCGGTCCGAAGTGCTTTGCAACCCAGAATTCGTAAGCCAGATACGATCCCAGTTCCCCCTTATCAGGATCGTAATATATCCAGTGTTCGTCGGCAAAATCCCTGGCAGCGGGACCAACGCCAGTTGGACCTTCGTTTTTGCTGCAACCGATTAATGAGACGATTATTAGCAAAGCCATTAGTAAACCCAGTCTGGTTCTCCCAAATGTCATAGTTAGACGTTCACCAAGCATTCAGTTTCAAACCTCCTACCGATCACCGCCATTTAATCGAGCAACCCATCGAGGATATTTGATTTGGAGAAGGTTGTTCTCCCCGCAGGAGAGCTTCTACAGCTTCCTTTAATTCCCTACGGGCAACAGCCGCAGCATTCTGCCAGTTGTCGTCGAGGCGGCCGTGGTAGGCCAGTTTTCGATCTGAATCGTACACGAAGAACTCAGGAGTGCAAACCGCTCCAAAATCCTTAGCAACCGTCTGTTCCAAGTCGTGAAGATAGGGAAATCCGAAATTCTTGGCTTGCCACCTTAGTTTTAGATTCTCGAAAGAATCTTCGGGATAGTTCACCGGATCGTTGGAACAGATGCCGACCATTTGCACGCTCTTTCCTTCCAGGTCTTTTCGCAACTGCACCATCCGATCTTCAACTGCAACTACATACGGGCAGTGATTGCAGATGAACATGACAACCAATACCTCTTTATCTTTGAAATCATCCCGCCGGTAACGATTACCGTCCACTGCCGACAGGTGAAAATCCGGGCAGGGAGTACCCAGAGTTATATTTGTTCCGTCTTTAAGTGCCATTTATCTTCTCCGTGAAAGCGTTCCAATGATTTTGGTTACAAAATTATCTCTCGTCTCAGTCTCTTCACCGGTATGCTCATCTGCTCGCGGTACTTCTGTACTGTCCGCCGAGCGATTGTATACCCCTCTTCCGATAACAATTTCGCCAGTTTTTCATCGGACCAGGGACTCGCCTTGTTCTCATTATCTACGATATCTTTCAGCTTTTGCTTGATTATCTTCGTGCTGACTTCCTCACCATCGTTGGTTTCCATACGCTGGCTGAAAAAATATTTCAGTTCGTACACACCGAAATCGGTCTGGACGTATTTCCCGTTGGTTACACGTGATATCGTGGCGATGTCCATTTCTATCTCATCGGCGATGTCCTGGAGGATCATCGGTCTCAGATGCTCTTTGCCGAAACGGAAGAAATCTTCCTGTTTTTTAACGATAGCGCGCATGGTGCGAATCATGGTGTTACGCCGCTGATGGATAGCGTTGATAAACCAGCGCGCCGACTCCAGTTTCTTATGCACGAATTCCCGCGTTTTCTTATCCATCTTCTTCTTGGATAACACCATATCGCGATAATCGCTATTGATGTAGAAATTCGGGACGGTGCCATCATTAAGGTATATTTGAAAGTCCTCGTCCACCTGCGTTACTACCAGATCGGGTATCACGTAATTCTGCTTTTCATCAGCCAGGCCTTCACCCGGTTTGGGATTCAATTTGGTCACAACTTCGAAAGCGCCGCGCACCTCCTCCAACGTGATTTCCAACTTTTTGGCTATTATCTCAAACTTTTTACTGGTGAACTCATCGAAACACTCGTGCAACATCCTCAAGGCGATGGGGTCGGGATCGGCTTGTCGGTACATCTGAATCAAAAGGCATTCTTTCAAAGAACGCGCCGCAATGCCGGGGGGATCGTAGGTCTGGATGCGCCTCAATACACGCATCACGCTTCTCCTGTCAACATGCAAGTCTTCAGTTATCTCCTCCACCGAAACCTCCAGATACCCATCAGGATTCAGATTGCCCAGGATGTACTCCGCAATCTCAAGACCACTGCCAATCACGCGGTCGGTGCGCATTTGAGAATACAGATGATCCGCCATGGATTGAGAGGCAGCACGCGGTATTTCACGCACTTCCACCGAGGATGGAATAGAACGGGGGCGATATTCGTAGTAGTCTTCATCGTTGAGTATCGACTCCCAGTCGACCTCACTGGCTTCAGTTTTAGGCTGAGTTTCCTCCGTATCTTCGTCATCTAATTCTTCAGCGCTCTTGGGAACGGGGAGCTCTTCGGCCTCTGCAGCGGCTTCAGTATCAAGCTCTTCCACCTCTTCCAGGAAGGGGTTTTCCTCCAATTCAGAATTCACTCGCAGTTCCAGCTCGAGCAGCGGGAGTTGAATCAACTCCGAACGCAATATCTGCAGCGGTTGGATGGTCTGTTCCAGCCGCATGCGCAGATCCTGTCGTAACGTTTGCATCATATTTATCTATCTTCGGTGTGTCATCTATCGAGTTTAAACGATTCACCTAAATATAGCTTACGTGCTTCCGCGTCTTCAGCGAGGAATTCCGATGTGCCGGCTTTCAAGATTTTTCCCTCATAAAGCAGATAAGCGCGATCTGTGATCGACAGTGTTTCGTGAACGTTATGATCGGTAATGAGAATCCCTATCCCGCGGGTTTTTAAATCGCTCACCAGGTTTTGCAAATCCCCTAATGCGATGGGATCGATACCCGCGAAAGGCTCATCCAAAAGAATGAATTTTGGATCGGTAACTAATGCCCGCGTTATTTCGACTCGCCGTCGTTCCCCTCCTGAAAGCGTATACGCTCTCCTGCTGGCAAGATGGCTTATGTGTAATTCTTCCAGGAGGGA
>CBDUWK010000293.1:0-3955 GCA_965370905.1 uncultured bacterium
CTTTAATCGCATTAACAGTATAAGGTGACTCTAACAAACCCTCACTCACTCTTGAAAGCAATGAACGAGACATATCTTGAAGAAGGTGACAAGACCCAACTGAAAGCGCTCTATTAATTGCTCCAACATTAAAGAATCGGGCTGAAGAAAAGTGAACCGAGGAAGAATGCTTAATGAACGGATGATCGCTGGGTTCAAGAATAAACGTTGGATCGGTATAAGGCTTAGCAGAGCGAAGCATTACTGCTACAACTCTGCCTGGATCACCAGCAGAATCAGTTAGAATTAACCAAAGATGAGGTTTGAGATCGTTCGGAGCTCGAAATAGTAAACTGCGTCCAGCACAAATAATATTCATCTATGAAAGTATCTCATCTGCAGATTCTTCTGCTTGAAGGGCTTCCTCAATTTCTCGAATATCACCTTCATCCATTCCTTCAGACAGTAAAATATCTCTAATGTTAATAGGTAAACATGATCCTTGTGGATCGCGCCATTCTGGTAAATCATGAGTGAGATCGCGGAGTTGCCATTGGTTCAAGCGGCCGTATTTTGCAAAGATATCATTTAGTAATTCTTCTTCAGCCGCGGAAAGTTGATCCTTAGGAACCTCTCCCAATAATGTTACTTCGTTTCCAACCCTTTCCGATATATATCGGTGCCAGTAGGAAGGTTCTTCTGGATCCGCATCACTATTTATCATATCTAAGGTGAAGCTTAGGACGGGGCCGTGCTTTAGAGAAAAATACCAATCGAAAGTTATTGGACGCCCCCAATTTACGAGAGCTTTACGATCAGATAGATAGAGCAACTTAATAAGTTTCATATGATTCATCCTGCCGCTATGCAATTGCATTAAAATACAAGCAGCTTGTGTCGCTTTATCTTCTCGGTATATTAGCCTCATAAGCCTCCCTTTTTATTGTTTTTCTAAATTCACTCCTATCAAAAATAGTACCAAATTACATAGCCAGGGTCAAATACAAATACATCTCAACCCTCAAATAGCAGTAAGTTAGTCAAAGCTTGAACTCATAGCGTCTTGCACGAATTAGATCACTTCCACTTGCTGACATACTGGTGACATTTATAAAGTACAAGAAATCAGCTTAAGTCAACCACTTAGATTGCATAATCTTCTGATCATTAATCATTACGTTAATATCATCTATGAGGGACCTGGCTGCTAATAACGCATACTGAAATGAACATCATGAAATAATATGGTGAGTGAAGCGGGATTTTTGTCGTGAGGGTCATGGCAGGAGGAGTCACGGTTTGTTCTCTTCAACTTTCATTTGGACTGTAAGAAATCCTCATGCATTGGGGACCGACCGGATGGAATAAATGAGAGGGACAGGGCGCGATACGGTGCTCGAATTCATTCTCGAGCTTATAGCATGCGAGGATTCGGATTAGCGCCGTAATGATTCAAAGAATCATTAGCGGAATTTTATGCGAATTTTCCCTCAAAACACGTGTGTAATCTTTATGAATAGCGTATTCCCCTGCTCAGAACGCTGACCGAATTCCGCTGTGCCTCTCTGAAAGGCCAACTGAATAGTCCCGAAAGGCGGCTGATATCGATAAACAAAAACGGCCTGAATGTTATTACGGTCAATAGCTGAATTGGACTGAAAGAAAATGCGCAGGTAGAGATCCTTTGTAAAGAATTGGCTTGCCCTCAGAACATTAATCCAGGTGCTTTCCGATTCGGGATCCGGATTCAAAACCAATCGCTCTAATTCGTACTCGAGTGAAAGCTGGGAAGTCACTTTATATCCAACTTCAGCAGTCCAGAGGTAAAAATCAGAATCGAAGTTCCTACCGAACTCGTAACCGATCTGTGCCGATTGGAACTCCCGGGTATTGTACCCGACGGCTACTTCTGCCCGTCTGTTTCGAAAGTCCTTTTCGAACCTTTTGAATTCCTCGGTATATGAAAGCTCTAAGGCGAATCGGTTACGCAATTCGGTCTCGATGTATTGATCGATCTGCCAGCTGCGCAACGTACCATTCTGCCCCCAATATATATTGTAATTAGAAAAGTACTGCGTACGTTCCACAGCGCCGCTGCGAAACCAGATCTTCTCGATAGCACCGTCCAGTTCACGCCGGTTGTCATCACGGATGAAACCGACGGGATTGATGTTTTCCGCCACATGCACGCCGAGATGAGTATATCGTACGTGTAAATGGCCTGTCGGGGAATCATACGCAGGGCGCATGAAATACGCCCATGCTCCGTGATCGCTATACCCGTAGCTTCTGACGAGTTGAGCGGTCATTCCAAGCGTCTTTGTGAAAAACAGGGTCGCATCGGTGCTTGTCGAGCCGTGGACTACCCCTTCGAGCACCCGATTAGCGGTCATGAGAGCAACAGTGGAAGATCCGAGGACATCTTTCTGCACACGGGCCACTGCGTGCGTGGCCTTTCCGGAATCGGGCAAAGGATCTGAAAGGGTGGCAAGAGAAGCGAAAGTCCATGGTCCCTGCCTTCCCAGGATCTTGCCACCGACCGTAATATCGGGAATGCGACGCGAGTAAAACGTACGGATTCTTTGCCTGAAAAGTTCGTTGCCTTCTATAAAAAACTGGCGTTTTTCGGGCAGAAAAAGTTCGAAACGGGTTAGATTCACCTGTTCCTGATCGGCCTCGATAGTAGCGAAGTCCGGATTGACAGTGCCATACACGGCAGTCTTCGGCGTGAGAGCGTAACGGATATCAATACCGGCTTCCAGTTTGCTCTCCTGATGCTCCTGAAACCGGGCGAGACCGTACGGGATAATTTGATGCCGTCGCTCGGGTGGGGTCAAGTTCAGCCCGACGATAGCGCCTGCCTGCGAAACGCGAAAGACGTTATCGAGCGGTCCCGACCAGAAACTTATTTCCAGGTTGCGGCGGCGGGACCTGCCGAAATTGATGCCCCACGTTACGGAGTCCCCCGCGTTGTATTTCAGTGAAGTGAATGGGATCGCGATTTCCACCGTCCAGCCGCTTTCCGTGCGTTGGGATGCACATTGCCAGGGAGCGTCCCAAGCGTCGTCCACCGTTCTGCCATCTTCAGCTATTCGCCCGTCCGTCTGAGTGGAGAGGGCATTGGTCATGAAATAGTAAGCGGTTCGACGGTCACGATATGTATCGAGTACGAGAATTACCGCATCGTCATTGAACAGGTCAGCGTCTCGCCTCGTCAACTGTGCCGTCGGCGGCTCAGGATCCCAGAGGTAAAAGGCGACATAGAGATTTGTCGAGTCGTACAGCACTAGTGTTCGAGTGTTCGTTTCAGACGGCTGTCCACGCTCCGGCTCGTACTGAATAAAGTTTCCGGCAACAGCCGCACGCTGCCAGACTTCATCTTCGATAACTCCATCAATAATCGGTGGAGATTGAGTCCTCGTGGCTTTCAGCACATATGGTTGATTTGCCGAGACATTGTTGGACAGCGTGAATAGAATTAACAAAGTTGCCACGTATCTCATTGTAGTCCCGGTTTGAAACGGTAGTTGCAAAACAGCATTTTATCTTTTCAAGAGCATTGTTGATAAAATTGAGAAATATTTAAAAATAAATGCGGCGTGCTAGACCGCCCCTACAAGTTTACACACTGCTGACATTTATTATAATAGGAAAATGAAATTATTCTTTAGTAGCAGCTTAAGTCGCAATTTCTACTGATCATAATCATAACTTTAATATCATCTAAGAGAAATCCAATTCTAAGCGTTCGATCATATCTCCGCATATTCGGATTGCGGTTCTTGCAATCCTCATTCTCCTAACAAAATGTTGCAAGAAATCGTTAATTACGCCTCATAATACATCTTTATTCGATTCCGATCCTCCACCTCCTTCTCCGATTTTATGTAGATTTCTATTAGTTCAATTCGGTCATCGTCTTCAGAGTATACATATATTATACGAATCCCCGTTCTAACTCCTTTTCCCTTTAATG
>CBDUWK010000294.1:0-3949 GCA_965370905.1 uncultured bacterium
TCTTCCGGCATCTACCTCGCCCGCCTCACCACCGGTGATTACACCCAGACCCGGTAGATGGTGTTGATGAAGTAATCTGCGAAGTGTAGGGGCGGACCCATGTGTCCGCCCCTCATCAGTAAAACCTAAAACAATAGTACTGCCCGCCTGGTATTGCCTCAGTAAGATTCTATCAAAAGTGGAGGTGAAAAATGAAGGCGAAAACAACCTTAGCGTTCTTTATATGCGCACTTTCTGTACTGACCGCTTTCGCCCAACCACCCGACACCCTCTGGACCCAGACCTTCGGGGGAAATCTTAGAGATAAGGGCTATAGCGTTCAGCAGACCGGCGACGGCGGGTATATCATCGCCGGAGCTACGAATTCCTACGGCGCTGGTGCTTATGATGTCTATTTAATTAAAACAGACGGGGTCGGAGATGAAGAGTGGACCCAAGCCTTCGGGGGAAACGATGGCGATTGGGGCAGTAGCGTTCAACAGACTTCCGATGGGGGTTATATTATTGCAGGTGAAACGAATTCCTACGGTGCTGGTTGGTGGGACGTCTATTTAATTAAAACGGACGGAGACGGAAATGAAGTGTGGACTCAAACCTTCGGGGGAACCAGTTCTGACGCGGGCTACAGTGTTCAGCAGACCACAGACGGAGGTTTTGTTATCGCCGGATATACGAATTCCTACGGTGCTGGTTGGTGGGACGTCTATTTAATTAAGACGGATGGTGGAGGAAATGAAGTGTGGTCCCAGACCTTCGGGGACAACGGTTCTGAAATAGGCCGTAGCGTTCAGCAGACTTCCGATGGGGGTTATATTATTGCAGGTGAAACGAATTCCTATGGCGCTGGTGCTTATGACGTCTATTTAATTAAAACAGACGGAGACGGAAATGAAGAATGGACCAGAACCTTAGGCGGAAGTGATGATGATGAAGCCTACAGTGTTCAGCAGACCTCAGACGGAGGTTTTGTTATCGTCGGATATACTAATTCCTACGGTGCTGGTTGGTGGGACGTCTATTTAATTAAGACGGACGATGGAGGAAATGAAGTGTGGACCCAGACTTTCGGGGGAACCGGTTTTGATGAAGGCTACAGTGTTCAGCAGACTTCAGATGGGGGCTACATCATTACTGGAAGTACGTATTCCTTTGGTGCTGCTGCTTATAACGTCTATTTGATCAAGACGGACGGAGGAGGAAATGAAGAGTGGATCCAGAACTTCGGGGGATCGGGTAGTGATTTCGGCTACAGTGTTCAGCAGACCTCTGACGGAGGTTTTGTTATCGCCGGTTATACGACGTCATACGGTGCTGGTAGTTCTGATGTCTGGCTGATTCGCCTCGATTCCGAAACCGGAGTTATCGAACTGGATTTGCCCCAGCCGTCATCCTATTCACTGCTACCTGCGTATCCCAACCCCTTCAATCCATCTACCCTGATCCGTTTCCAGATACCCACCGCAGGAGACGTCCAAATCAAAGTGTATGACATCCAGGGCAACATCGTTGCCACCATAACCGACGGCTGGCAAACTCCCGGATCGTACCAAATCCCCTTCAACGCTGCGAGTCTATCCTCAGGTATATACCTCGCCCGCCTCACCGCCGGAGATTTCACCCAGACGCGGAAATTGGTGTTGATGAAGTAAATATTTAATTACCAAGTATAGCCCCCAATTTGGGGGCTTTTTTGTGCTTAATTAGTGGGTGTCAAAAAGGTAGTTCTATGGTCACTCAATCGAAAGAGGAGTCCATAATAGTCAACTGCATCTCTGGATTCCTGCGTTCGCAGGAATGACAAATTGGTCATATTGCAGCAACCTTATGTTGATACCTCAACGCCGATATCGCGGTGGAAATCCAAAATGCAGTTGGCAGGATTCGACTGGAGCGTCCTGAATACGAAAGACTTCCTCGATAATATCGGGACAGAAATCCCGGGCTTTCTGATTCGATTCAGTGCAAATCTCCATCTTTACCACACCGGGCGGCATGATGAAATCGGCTACTTCCCAGTTCAGGGTGTCATAGGCAGCCTTCATGAAGGCTGCCCAAATAGGCAGCGCGGCACGAGCGCCGGACTGACCATCTCCCAGACTAATAGCCGGATCGTCCAATCCCACCCACACACCTGCCACCAATTGCGGAGTGAAACCTAGAAACCAGGCGTCGGAGTAACCGTTGGTAGTGCCGGTTTTCCCGGCACAGGGTCTGGTGAACCCATATTTCCACCTCGCTGACGCTCCGGTGCCGTCCACCATGACACTGCGGAGCATATCAGTCATGATGTAGGCGGTCTCTTCGCTCAGGGCAACCCTGCGCTGCACAGTTTTTTCATAGAGGACGTCACCGTCTTTGTTGGCAATACGCATAATGCTGAAGGGTTCGCACCAGACACCTCTATTGGCGAACACGGAATAAGCCGCGGTAATTTCGATTGGCAGTACACCGCTGGAACCCAAGGCGATAGCGTCCACGGCGTCGAGATGGCTGGTTATGCCCATCTGGTGGGCATAACTGACGACATCCCGGGGGTGAACGACTTCCTGTACGAGTCTGACTGCCACCAGATTCAGCGATTTTTTAAGACCGTGTCGCAGCGTAGTTAAACCGCCGCGGCTGCCGTCGTAGTTGGGCGGAGTCCAGCGTGAACCATCGGGCATATGCACAACCACGTCCTGGTTCAGGAGACGATAGGTGGGGGGGTAACCGTTATCGATAGCGGCAGTATAGGAAAAAGCCTTGAAAACAGATCCGGGCTGACGTGTGGCTTGCACCGCTCTGTTGAACTTAGATTCTTCAAAGTTTCGTCCGCCATTCATGGCTAAGGTCCTGCCGGTATTAGGATCCAAAGCGACGAAAGCCAACTGAACCCTCGACTGTTCAGGAAAAAGTGAATCGAGCCGGGTGGAATCAGCAAGCAGCTCTGCAACTTCTTCTTCCAACATGTCAGGAAATTTATCAGCGATCAACTTGGGAGCTACTTTAGTTTTAAACCGTTTGAAGAACTTCACCTGCAGCGTATCGAGATGTCCCTTTACAGCCCGGTCGGCGCAGGCTTGCAACCTGGTGTCCAAAGAAGTATAGATCGTCAAGCCATCTTTGTAGTAATCGAAACCCAACTCTTTGCCGAGTTTTTCCAGTTGAATTCTCACCATCTCGGTGAAATAAGGGGCAGTGCCTTCGAAATCCGGCTTTGTGTCCGTCTGTACGTGCAGCGGTTCAGCGATGGCGCTTAAATACTGTGCCTGGCTGATGTACCCACAGTTAGGCAGAAAGCTGAGAATCAGGTTTCTGCGCGCCATGGCGGCCTCGGGCCGATTGAAGGGAGAATAGTGTGTGGGAGCTTTCAACTGCGCGATAAGCAGCGCGCTTTCAGTCAGGGTTAACTCGGAGGCGTGTTTGGAGAAATATCTCTCTGCTGCGGCTTCAATACCATAGGCTCCGTGTCCGAAATAAGCCTGGGTCAGGTACATTTCCAGAATTTCGCGCTTGGAATAGGTGCGTTCGATCTGGATAGCGGTAAGCGCTTCTTTCAATTTTCTGGTGTAGGTCTTTTCGAAACTCAGATATAAGTTCCTGGCGAGCTGCTGAGTTATGGTCGAGGCTCCCTGACGGATGGAGAACGAAGTGATATTAATAAGCGCGGCGCGGGCAATACGGGGCAGGTTCATACCCCAGTGATCGTAGAATTTGCGATCCTCAGTTTGAATAACGCACTGGATCAAGTCATCAGGGAGTTCATCGAGAGGGATGTAGATTCTACGCTGGGTGTAGAGCTCTTTAATCAGTCTGCCATCTGCTGAAAGGATGTTGGTAGTGAGGCGCGGATCGTAGCGTTCCAACTGTTGGAGAGAGGGGAGATCCCGCGACAAGAAAGCCAGATAGACACCAAAGCCCGCCATAAATACAGTAGCAGTTATTCCACTTATCAGAAGTAATTTAAGTG
>CBDUWK010000295.1:0-3938 GCA_965370905.1 uncultured bacterium
GGCGGGAAACAGAGATTGCTGCTTCCCCCATAATTACATAATTGGGGGTTTTCAAAACTTCCAGAATGAAAGGAGAAACAAATGTACGCGAAACGATTTTGGATCTGCTTGGTTTTGGGATTTATAGCCGGGTTGATCTGTGCCTGGATGGGCTGTTCACAGGTGCCGGAAGATATCAGGACTATGGTATTCTGGTCTACTGTTTTAAACCGCGCTTTCATCGGTTTCACGATTGGGATATCCGCCTGGAAAATGCGCTGGGCACTGCATGGCACCGTCATCGGTCTGATCGGTTCATTGCCTCTATCCTTCCCACTGATTTTTAGTCCTGACGCGGGTTTCGGTGTCTTCCTGATGTACACTGTAGCTGGAGCCGTCTGGGGTTTTCTTATCGAACTGGTAACGTCTGTGGTTTTCAAAGCAAAGATGGTCGGAGCTGAACCAGTAGCCCAATCCTGATTCAACCGGGTTATTTAATTACTCAAAAGGGGCTGTCCCATTTGGGACAGCCCCCACGGATATTACTGAATAAATAGGAAGCTTGATATGGCTATCAAGCGCCTTGTTGCACTTCTATGATTTCGTCTGCAACGCCGCCATGTGCCTCCTGGTGCACCGCGGCAGCAGCCTCCATGTTGGGCGCTTCACACAGACAAAATATGGCGCTATCTTCTTCAGTGTACCAATAATTGAGAAATTTAACCCCATGCTTACCTTGCACTTCGAGGTCCTTTTTGTGTGCGTCTTCTAATTTAGCTTTAGTTATGCCCTGCACGTTTCTATGTATATCCATGTAGAGAGGCATGTCGTTCTCCTTCTTCGATTGATTGAAAGTTGAAATTCACACTCAATTGTGTTTTGTGTGATTTACGATTTTTACCCAGTGATAGAACCATATCTGGCTCTATCGCAGCAGTCATATTTACGTTTAATTCCATGCAATTGTTGGAGTCTTACATTTCTGCAATTGGCTTTTACATTATGCTCTGTACGCAGATTACGATATGCATAACAAAAAAGCCCGCCAACCGGCGGGCTTTTCTGTTTTTGGTTTTGATTTTTTAGTTTTAAGTTAACTATATATCCAGCATCTTTTTAGCAGCTGATCCTATAGCGCCCTTTTTACACGACTTGCTGGTCATAAAACCGGCCGAATGCTTGGCCTGCACTTCCAGCGCTTGTGACAGCGATACTCTGCAGGATGCCAGTATGCAATCCATGATCGCTTTGCGGCCCTCAGCCATCAGGGCGCTGGACGCAGCAGGCAAACCGGATACGTCCGTAGGGACCTTTATGGCATCGCTGGCGACCTTTCTCGCAGTCAGACCGTGTGCTCTGCCGCTGGCAATCGCCCAGGTTTTTCCCAGTGCGTCTTCGATGCCACCAGCATAGTCCACCAGCCAACCTGTAGCATCTTTAGCAGCAACCGATTTGCCGGTCAGCAATAGTTCCAGCAGTTTCGGATAATCTGCAGAATTGGCTTTCCTCAGAGCCCAGTGGCAGCCTTCCATGCCAGGTACTACCGGCAGCGTTACTTCCGGCATGCCTACTTGCGCGCTATCCACCGAAACCAGATAGTGGCAGTGCATCAGCAGTTCCAGCATACCGCCTAAACAGCGTTTTCCGTTGATGAAGCCGACCGAGACCTCGAATTCATCATTGAACCTTCTTGCTACTTCCGACCAGGTTTTAGCTATATTAAAGCCCACTTCTTCATCTTCGAGGCCCGCGAAGAACTCTGTCGTATCCGCGCCAACCAACTGCGTTGAAAGATGGAAATCACCGGTGAGGATAACCTTGCTGATTCCTTCAGCTTTCAGCCAGTCGATGGCTCTTCCAAGCTCATTGACAACGTCCCAGTTAAGCGATTCGCGGCTGATGGTGATAACGCCGACATTACCGTCATGCTCCGCGTTTACGTAGAGTTGCTGCCATTCCGGACTGTCCATTTTTGCAAAGACGTCTGGATACCAGGCACCACCTGCCGCTTCAGGATGCAGTTTGTGGTATTTTTCAACTATTCCTATTACTGTCTCAGCACCAAGACCGCGTACGTGAGCATTGACGCCATTGGTGAACTGTGCACACATCTCGCCGATGGCATTCATGTGGGTCAAGTGCGCCCTGTTTTCTTGCAGCATTAAGCTGGTCATCTGGAATATCGGCCCCAGGATCCAGCTCTGGAATTCGTCTTCATCGTCCATTACCCAATCGACCACTGGACGATTGCTGGAATACCAGTTCTCGCCGCTCTCTTTACGCCTCATCAGTTCCGGTGAGGGAGCAAACACGTCACCGTACATCTCTGTCAGATGGTGCAGACATGACCAGGTCAGGAAACTCGCTCCCGGCCCGATGGCGTCGTGCGCCCGCAGTGGATTAGGACCAACTAATCTCCTGACATGCTTGTCCACCTTCCAGAAGGGCATGTTGGTAGCGCCGTGATACCTTGTGGCCGCCAGAGTAATACCGCAGAAAAGCACATCCAGGATGAACGACCAGTAGTCGCCTACCGGAACCGGGATAAGCCCCATCGCATGGAACAATTTGGTGATGTCGGAGGGCGTATCTTCCACCACTTCCCAGATTTTGTTGATCTCGTGGGGGAAGGAGGGATGAAGAATTCCCACACCCAGTTCTTTATTCGGGAATCCCGAGGTGACCGAACGGATCTCCACCTCAGGGAAGGTCTGCCGCATAAGTTCGTAATGCGATCTTTTCAACGGCAGTATTTCAGGGATCGCTTCCAGAACAAAGCGAGGATTGTAACGCGAAACACCTTCAGGCAGCGATCCGCCGTCATAGTTGAAGCGGATGATGCTTGACATGATCGCTGTGGAACCTTTAGCGCCAAAAGAACGCTTCAAACCACTATATTGTTTACCGATACCATCCGGTGCGTCGGGGAGGTCAAGGGTAACTATTGGCACGTCGTAGGAAACCAGCCTCGAACCAAGCTGCATCGCTTTGCCAGAACCGACTATACCGTTACCGCCGGAAATCAGCAATGAACCCCGGCTTCCCGCCGGTCCAAACACTTTATCCACCAATTCGCTTTCGTTAGCAGGTAATTTCCCATTCTGGAAAATTCCCAGCACAGATCCCAGACCGAGGGTTTCTATTGTTGATTGTCTCATAGATTTCATGATTATTTCCCTCCCTTGCTGTCTGTGACCTTGAATATTGCGGCAATTCCCACGTCTCCGGCAGCGCACCCGAATACCAGCGCGTACCCGCCACCTTTCGCAACCGTGCTCTCCAGAGCTTCAATTGTAACTCTTACCAACGTCGGTCCTTGCGGATGCCCGTATATCATGGGGCAGCCCGTGTCGTTCATCTTATGCCAGTCGTAGTCCAGCAGTTTACAGAAAAGTGCATCGTTGACAGCGAAGGGATTGTGGTCGTAGACGGAAGCCATGTCGTCCATGGACAAGCCAGTTCTACCCAACAGCTGCTTCACCGCCAATCCCGCCGATTCGGGCATGAAACCTGCCTGCGTTCTGAACTCGTTAGAAGCGATCAGCTGAATGCTGATTTCAGGGCGGGGGCTCAGCTCCTTTGCTTTATCTGCTGTGGTTACCAGCAAGGTGAACATACCGTCAGAGGCATGCGTCTGACCACCCGCGGCAACGCAGGTATCAAGCTGACGTTCACCCAGGAATTCGTCGAGGGAATTGTACCTGCGCACTCCGTAATCATCGGTAACTTCACCCATCTTCTGACCGCGTACGTCTAAAATATCCATGGGGAAGAGGATCTTGTCGAGTTTTCCAGAATCTTTGGCTTCGAAGTACTGCTGATAGCGATAGAATGACATCTCCGCCACTTCCTTGAAATCCAGCTTGTACTTCCGTGCTGTTCTCCCGGCGCAGGCGATCATGGAAGTCTCACCTGTAGCAGGATTGCGACCCTGACGAGCCTTGCGCATTTTGGGCTCG
>CBDUWK010000296.1:0-3915 GCA_965370905.1 uncultured bacterium
AGAAATGGATTATGGCTTCATAATTCAAAAGATCGGAGCCCAATTCACTTCTATCCGCACGACGCCACATTTCCCAGGAATAACCGATCTCATCGAGAACATCC
This sequence comes from uncultured bacterium, assembly GCA_965370905.1. Classification (GTDB taxonomy): domain Bacteria; phylum Electryoneota; class B3-LCP; order B3-LCP; family B3-LCP; genus JALGVT01. Next base: position 105 of record CBDUWK010000296.1, read on the forward strand.
TCGTAGTAAGAAGCGGTTCTCTCTTCATTGTTATGGTCAGCGTCAATTAACAATATCTGAGGCTGTCCCACAGGTACTTCCAATATCTGCGTGAAATCCAGATCGGCGCCGGTGAAGTGAGCTTGCATCTCTATGGTTTCAAAATCGTCGCCGCCATTTTGCACTGTCAGTATGAAGGGTTCCCCAGTGTTGTCGCCTGATTGACCGGCGTTAAGAGTTCCTATGGTATGGTCAGGCTGAGTGATGACAACACGCGGATTCGAGCAGGACAGAGTAAGTTGCAGATCAGTGGCAGAACCGTAGAATTTGTGATATTGCACGAATAGAGATCCTTCCTGGTCGTACAAAAGTCTGGTGCCGCCTTGCCCGTTGTCTACCCAGATAGAATCTATGGTAACCATAAGGTCGAGAGCCCTGGCGGCATTCAAGCGCCCTCCGCCCATCATTCCAATGAATCCTGGATTCTGTGCATCTATGTTATCCGCTGTTTGGGAAAGCCAGGAGCTAACGTTTGAATACGTCCAGGTGGGGAGCAGAGATTTGACCGAGGCGGCGACACCTGCGACTACAGGGGTAGCCATTGACGTGCCGCTCATGTTGCTGTAACCTTCGATTATGGTTGACTTGATAGCCTCACCGGGAGCGCAGAGTGTGATCCAGTCACCATAATTGGTGAAATCTGCGAGAACGTCACCGGGGGCGGTAGCAGCCACGGCGATGACGAAATCGTAACCGGCAGGATAGGAGATCATGCTGGTGCTCTCATTTCCTGCCGCGGCGACCGGAATTAACCCATTATTCGAAGCGTATTGGAGAGCTTCTTGAAAATAGGGAACACCGCCGGGACCGCCAAAGCTCATGGAGATAACCTCTGCATCCATGCTTACTGCATAATAAACAGCCTGCGTGGCTTCGTATAGACCGACATAACCCTGACCACTCGCGCTTAGCCATCCTGCTCGCAGCGGCATTATCTGGCAATTGAAACCCGGAGAAGCCACTCCGATTTCGTTATCTGCAACAGCGCATGCGTCTCCGGCACAATGGGTGCCATGACCATCGAAGTCAGAAGGATCGTTATCGGGCGTGCCCCAATCTTCGCCGGGCCAAACGGCGGTAGAATCAGAAAAATCTATCCAGTCCCAACCCCAGAAGTCATCTACATAACCGTTGCCATCGTTGTCAATACAGTCAATTTCCTCCGGTTCGATAATTCGGTTGCCATTCAAATCCTCTCCGGGATTGACCCAGATATTGGCGGCGAGATCGGGGTGAACGTAATTAACGCCACCATCTATGATAGCCACCTGAGATTCGCTGGAGCCTCTATGAATCGCCCAGGCTGCCGGCGCTTCGATAGCCTCCAGATGCCATTGACCAGGCATGAGAAGATCATCGGGGTAGTATTTCAGTTCGGACCAGGGCAAGAGAACACACGGCCAGGCGTTTTTTACACCCGGCCATGCACGCAATTTTTCGATGACCTCTTCCACAGAAAATTCGTCCGGAAAGGTGACGAGGTAAAGTTCTGGATGGAAATTAGGTACGGACTGTACTAAATCAACAGCGGATATTTCCAGCAGGATTCGGTCCAAGTCGTTAACCCCTGTGATTATTCCACCATCTGAGTTAATGATGGCATCATCAGGAATGATCGAGTACAGCTCCAACACGACACGACCTGAACGGACATGTTGCCACTCGAAAGCAGCTTCAAGCGATATCGCGATATCGAAAAGGAGACATACTGCAAGGAAAACGACGGCAACGGTTATCTTTCTCGGCATTTTCAGTCCCAGACAGTAGAATTATTTTACAAGTAGTAGAGGTTGCACGGATTTCTGTCCGTTGCCCTCGAGAACTGCAAAGTAGGTTCCAGCAGCGATCTCTTCGCCCGACCAGGTGATCTCCCATACACCGGAAGGATGGAAGCCTTCGGCGAGAACGGCTATCTCGCGACCAGTCACGTCGAAGATGGTAAACTTCAGCGTACCAGGTTGAACGTTCTCGTATTGAAGTGTCACAGTCGGATTGAAGGGATTAGGATAAACGTTGGAGATGCGGAATCCTTCAGGTTTGAGGCCGAGGTTGAAGGGATCCCACGGCACCGCGGGTACCGGGCCAACATCAAATCCTTCCAGAATCAAGTTGTTGTATTCCCTGAACTCATTCACCCAATTGTCGGGATCGATGACCCATTCATAGTAATGGAATCCTTCTTCAGCAGTCCAGGGCTCTGTTACGGTCTGATACGATTGTCCCGATGTTATCGTGGGGATGGTAGTCAGGAAGAAGTCTTCGCCATCCAGATCCATGGAGATGTTGAATGTTCCTGACGGTCCTGAACCCATAGGTACCGACCAGTGCAATACAAAGAGAACTTCATCGGTGTTGCCAGGTGCAGGATCATAGGGGACTGTATCGGGGGTTGCTACCCAGGCGCTGTCGGCGGAAAAGTCGTATGCGGTTTCCGGTAAGACGAGGAAAGTTTCCTCGAGGACGTTGTTGTTCTCATTACCTTCTGCCACGTTGTCGTCGATATCAAGAGTCCAGCGAAGCGTATGTTCACCGAGAATGGCGATCCAGGAATCAGAAATCGTTTCATGGGTTGTATTGGGCTCGACGCCAGGATTGCTCTCACGGTAAATCTCGACATTGTCAATTTCCAGGATGTTGTCGAATGCAGGGCTGGTAACAGAACCGTTTGCGGCCTCCCAATCCAGTTGAAAGTGGATCTCCTGGTTTTCCGCAGGTCTTAGTTCCAACTCGATTAAGTTATCATCCAGGTATTGATTATCCAATGTGATGAAATCGAATGGTTGCGGTCCAGCTTCACCGAGGACGATGATATCATCGCAATAAGTCTCCGCGTTACCCATGAAATTAAAAATATAGGCTCCGAAGAAACCGCGGCTAAGTTCGTCGTTGGTATAGGGACATCCAGAGAGTTCAGTCCCATTCCAATATACCCACAGTTGGTTGCCTTCGCACTTTAAGGCCATATCGTGCCAGTCATCCTGTGTTGGTACTCCGCCGGGAATCTCCGCGCCAACCCACTCGGCGATAGTTTCACCCATACCCATAGCTCCCGGGAACCATCGAAGCTGCAGGCGTTGATCTGCATCGAAATCTGACCTGAAATAATAATATCGGTTTACATTAGTTCCGCCGGTGGTATCCCAGCGCGCAACTATGGCGTTATATGAGCCGGTGCCTACCGTGCAGTAGATTTGAGCCTGGATCTCATAGTCAGTCATATTGATATCTCCAGCGAGACCCGTTCCTACGCCGCCCCCGCTGCCCTCATTACCGATAACGCCAACCCAATCAGGATCCCAGTAGTAAGGTTCCATGTTATCACCATCGGTCCAAGGTGTGAACCAATCCAGATTCAGATTACCCTCTGTGAAGTACTCGTAGTACAGAGTGTCCTGTGCTTGAACGTTACTTGCTGCCGTCAGCAGCAGCGCCAAAAGGATAATTTTGAAGAATTTCATTTGTAGAACCCCTCATTAAATTTATATTACTTCTACCCAAATTTTCACGTGTATCAGATACGTATGTAATAATAAGGAATTTATTTTTAAGAATCAAGAATAGAATTTGTGATATTTTTAAGGCAGATTAAGATAAAATTAGGTTTTATCCGATTGATTATGGGCCTTATTGGTCTATAAGTATGAAAATTGTAAATGCAGGATTGATTAAGTAAGGGAAAGTGTGCAGTACAAGAAATTCTTGCATTCTTGGTTGAATTTTATTATATTATTTGCACGTTGAAAAGAAACTTAATTACAAATTATTAATGAAT
>CBDUWK010000297.1:0-3914 GCA_965370905.1 uncultured bacterium
ACAAAGCAAAACCCACCTGCCCACACTGTGGTTCAAGGCTTTTGAAATGGCTGCCCCCGGCAGAATCATCCTGGGGGTCGAACATGCAATACGCTTGCTTCAACGACGAATGTTCCTATTATATTAAGGGTTGGAATCACATGTGGGAGAAGTTCGAGCAAAAGGCCTCCTATCGCTATCGCCTGGATCCGGTTTCCGGCCAGTCCGGACCACTGCCAGTTTGGTCGGATAGCGCTATCAGAAACCGGATCGTCGCATCAGAAAACGAGGAAAATTAAATGCGTGAAATAGAAAACCTGAAGAAAGCCATCCTGGAGGAGTATCCCCGCCTGACTGAGAACGACAAGTTTAAATTCTCTTGCAGGCCTGGCGTATCCTGCTTCAACGAATGCTGTGGAGACGTAAACATCTTCCTGACTCCCTATGACGTGTTACGCTTGAAGAACCGTCTCGGAATCTCTTCGGAGGATTTCCTCGACAAGTACACTATTTCACCCATTGAAAAACACCAGAATTATCCCGTCATTTTGTTGAAAATGCAGGATAACGAAAAAAAGACCTGCCATTTCGTTTCGAATGGCGGCTGCGCCGTCTATGAAGATCGTCCCTGGGCCTGCCGATATTATCCGGTAGGGTTGGCATCACCAAAAGAGGATGAAGAAGATTCGGAGCAGGAATTCTACTTCATCCTGCGCGAAGAGGTTTGTAAAGGCTTCGATGAGGGTGACCAGGAGTGGACAGTTGGACAGTGGCGCCAGAACCAGGGACTTGAAGAGTACGATGAATTTGGCAAATTCTTCAAGGAGATAACCCTGCACGACTACTTTGCCCAAGGGAAGCAGTTGGACGTCCCTCGTATGGAACTGTTTCATCTAGCCTGTTACAATCTCGATAAATTCCGCGACTTCATTACCAAAAGCACGTTTCTCAAGCGGTTTGATTTGGAACCGGGATTACAGGAAAAAATCGAAAAAGACGACGAGGAGCTGTTGCGTTTCGGATTCCGCTGGCTGAAATTCGCGCTGTTCGCCGAAAAAACCATCAAAATAAGACCGGAAGCGTTGAGTGGTTGAGTAAATTGACACAGCTTCAGGCAATTTGTTAAAAAAATAACTTGCATATACTACAAGTATTTAGTATATTATCGATAGTTACGCTGGGCATAATCTCATAAGATGAAAATACCGATTAAAACACCTGATAGATGCCAGGACTGCATTGAGTTTGAGAGGTGCCCTTTTCCAGATCTCATGGCGTATCTAAAGGACCTGATACACGAAGGATTTCATGGTAATATAATCATCCCTTTTAAAGATGGTATGCCAGGGAAAATCCGCCAGGAAGAGATCATAGATTTCAACGAGCGCAGACGCTTAGTGGATAAATAGATATAGAGGGTAACCACGAAAGTAGGGCCCGCATTAGGATTCCATCCGGATGATGGAATTCAGTGCGGGATTTTTTATATAATCCATCATGAACCGTATGGACTACCCATCATCCTGCAGGGATTGCGAAGACTTCGAAACCTGCCCTTACCCAGATCTGATGACGCTCTTAAAGGATCTGGCTAAAAACAAATTTGACGGGGACGTCAGCATTTTATTTGAACACGGTCTCCCCCAGCGCGTTAGTAAGCAGCAGGTTCTCGAATTCGTACGCGAATAACGTAACTGATTGAAATATATAGATAATGCTTTAACAGGAGCATCATATGTCTTTGAGTAAAAAGATCAACAAAACTAATCTGCGCCTTGAAAAAGGCGATATTACAGATATGGAGGTAGAAGCATTTGTTTTCTATGCCAGGGAAGATCTAAAGCTTGGAACCGGTTTCGGCAACGCCATAGCTATGCGCGGTGGTCTTTCCATACAGAAGGAACTGGACGAACTTGGAGAAGCCAAAGTAGGTGATGTTTTTATTACGAGCGCCGGAAGCATGAAAGCGGAGAAAATAATCCACGCGGTGGGACCTAAATTTCAGGAGGAGGATCTGGAGCAGAAGCTCACCACCACTGTAAAAAATACGCTCACAAAGGCCGCGGAAGTCGGTATAAAGCAAGTTGCTCTTCCCGCCATGGGTGCAGGATTTTACGCCATTCCATTGCCCCTTTGTGCTGAAATCATGCTGGATACTATCACCAATTATCTAAAAGAAAATAATAATTTCGATGAAATAATAATACGAGTTATTGACACTATGGAATACATACCATTTCAATCAAAATTCGAAAGCGTTAACTAAGAAAAGGAAAATATAAAATGAGCGACGCACTACATTTCGCTTCACACCGACTGCAGGAAATTGCCCTGCTCATTATGACTATCGTTTACGCATTCCGGATCAGATGGATTTTGAAATTTCCGGCAGGCAAGGAACGCCAGGCGCCTACCGGTACTGGGAGCCTCAAGCCAACTGCGAGCATTATCTATTCATGGCTGAACATCGGAATGCCCTGGGCTATGGAGAGCACGCGCAAGAACTTTTTTCTCTATATCCAGTTCGTTATCTTTCATCTTGGTGTCGTATTAGCCATCGGATTATCATTTGTTATTCCTTATGGACCTGGACTACTCGAATCACAAGCTCTGGCGACAATCATCCAGTTCTCCTGTTTTGCAGCATTTTTGGTGGGAATAATGCGGATCATCCGGAGGGTTGGCAGCGTGAGGATGCGTGTCATCAGCTCACCAGACGACTACTTTTCGCTGCTCCTTTTGACAGTCTGGTTTTTCTTCGCAGCACTGGCAACGCCGAACAATTACCAGGGAGGTGAATTCGTTCTTCTAACTTACTTCTGGATGACTGCTTTTTTCCTCATCTATGTACCGTTCAGTAAGATTTCACACTATCTGTACTACCCCTTCACACGTTATTATCTGGGAAAAACGTTAGGACGCCGGGGAGTTTATCCGCAGGCTGGCGGACGTTCGGGAATGAAAACCTGATATAATCGTAAATGCAAATATCTCAATCAATTCAATTTGAGAGAGCTTCGCTATAGATCAGAGTAGACCACAACGGAGACAAAATAATGGCAAAGCCTAGATCACATAAAGTCAACAAAGTCCTGGAAAGGATGGAGAAAAAACTCAATCGCCAGATGGTGCTTTCATTGGCGGCATGTGTGCACTGCGGCAACTGCACCAATAGCTGTCACTATGTTCTGACCAATCCGGATGATCCTACCTATCAACCAGCTTATAAAGGCGACTTGCTGCGAAAGCTGTACAAGAGGCACGTGGATTGGACTGGACGGGTGATTCCCTGGTGGGTGAAGGCGAAGAGCATCTACACAGACGAAGAGCTGGAAGAACTCAAAGATACCGTCTTCGGTAAATGCACCAACTGCCGCCGGTGTACCATCAACTGCCCCATGGGAGTTGACTTTGCTACCTACAATCGCATGACTCGAGGATTGCTGGTGTCGGTGGGTATCATGCCGGAAGGCGTCGCCGTGGTCAGCAAGGATCAGTGGGAAATAGGCAATCAGATGGGGGTCTTAAAGGAAGACTATCTGGAAACGCTCGAGTGGATGGAAGAGGAACTGCAGGATGAGTTCGACAACCCGAACATCAAAATTCCTGTTGACAAGGTGGACTGCAATGTCGTATATTCCATTAATCCGCGCGAAGTGAAATATGACCCGCGCACCATTGCGGATGCGGCGAAGATTTTCCACTTTGCCGGAGAAAGTTGGACCATGCCTTCCGAGGGTTGGGATATGACCAACTTCGGGCTGTTCTCAGGGGATGATGATCTGGGCGGCGCAGTGGCACGCCGGCTTTACGAACGGGTAGAAGATCTGCGCGGTAAGAAGCTGGTTATTTCTGAATGCGGGCACGGTTACCGTTCCACGCGTTGTGAAGGGCCGAACTGGGGTAAAGTGGACGTACCCTTCGTCATGGAAAGT
>CBDUWK010000298.1:0-3902 GCA_965370905.1 uncultured bacterium
ATGGGGCAGGGAGTATCTGCAACTATGCTTCAAGTTGCGTTTGCATTTGCAGCTATTGCCAACGATGGTATTCTCATGGAGCCGCGTTTGATTTTAAATTACACTGATCCAGCCGGGAGGCATAATTCTTTTCCGCCCCGTGAAGTGCGCCGGGTGATAGAGCCACAAACGGCTCGGCAACTGCAACAAATATTAACCCAGGCGGTCGAGCGTGGCACAGGCATGAATGCTTCGATAGAGGGCATGGACATCGCGGGGAAAACGGGTACAGCCCAACTGCCTGACCTGGTCAACGGCGGTTACCATAAGGATCGTTTCATCGCCTCCTTTGTAGGTTTTATGTCTGCTCAAAATGCAGATAGGCTGCTTATAATTGCAGTCTGCGATCCCAAAGGTGGCCATTTCGGATCACAAGTTGCGGCGCCAGTTTTTAAAAAGATTATACAGCGCCTCAAGCCGGCAGACGCCATCAGGAAATCGTGGAAGGTGTCACCTATAGAGCTCGCAAGCGTCAGTGGAACTAAAGGTGGAGTTTTTTCACTCTCAAATCTTACTAATGCTCTCAACCTGTTTAGAGATGAGTCCTATTCCAATATATTTTACGAACCTGTTGATATCGCGATTGAAGAAAGCCCCACTAACATTGTCCCGGAACTAAAGGGATTGTCCATCAGAGAAGCAACGCATCTGCTCTCGAAGTGCGGCTTAAAATTTGAAATTGACGGCACAGGATGGATAGTATCCCAATCGCTGCGCCCGGGCACACCGGTTAAGCAGAACGCTATTTGTAGTTTGAAAGCAAAACCATGAGTACGCTAAGGTGAGGCTCTTAGAACTGGCTAAGGTTATCCCCGGATGCGAGATACATTCTTCCGAAAATCCGGAAATTGAACGTATTGATTTCGACTCACGTCAGGTAAAACCGGGAAGCCTTTTCGTCGCCATCGAGGGGGAAATAAGCGATGGACATGGATACCTTGACAGTGCCTTTCGGAACGGAGCCGCCGCGGTAGTTGTACAGCGTAGAATTCCCGGATTGGAAGATGCTAACTTTTTACTTGTTCCGGATTCTCGCACCGCCCTGGCTCTATTGTCAGGTAAAATTGCAGGATACCCCGACAGAGATATCGACCTGGTTGCCGTAACAGGCACCAACGGGAAGACTACTACGGTTTCTATTTTAGCTGAAGTATTTAAAGCTGTCTGGGGAGCTTCCGGATTGATCGGTACGCTGGGAGGTCGCATCGGAGATCGGAGCTTTACCATGGAAAGAACTACACCGGAAGCTCCCGATATCTTCAATCTACTGTCCGATATGAAACTCTCTGGCTGTAGGGCAGTGGCTATGGAAGTGTCATCACATGCACTTGAACTTAAGAGAGTGCTCGGTATGAGGTTCTCCGCAGCTGCTTTCACGAATCTAAGTCAGGATCATTTAGATTTTCATGGGGATATCGAATCGTACTTTAAAGCCAAGGCGGCGCTTTTCGAGGAATATGATATCCAAAATGCGGTAATTAACCAGGATGACCCTTACGGGATTCGCCTGATAAACATGACCGATGCGCCCTTATTGAAGTATTCTCTTAAAGCTGAAGCCGACGTTTATAGCACCAACTTACAGGTCAATCGATCCGGGATAAAGATGACAGCACGCACTCCCCGAGGTGACACCGAGATTAAATCACCTCTGTTGGGAACCTTCAATGCCTCTAACCTCCTGTGTGCGCTCGCGGTGGTGGAAGCTATGGATATACCGCACCAATATTTCACTGAAGCTACTTCACGCTTCTCGGGTGTTCCGGGACGAATGGAGCGGTTCGATCTGGATAATCGCACTGTTTACATCGATTATGCTCATACGCCTGAAGCATTGCAACAGGCTCTGTTGGAATTAAGAAAGATTACCACTGGTGAGGTTCACCTGCTTTTTGGGTGTGGTGGAAATCGAGATAAGGGAAAAAGACCTCTCATGGGGAGAGTTGCTGAAGAGATAGCTGATAGAATCTATGTCACAAATGACAATCCTCGAGATGAAGACCCGGAAACGATTGCTACTGAAATCCTGAAAGGAATGAAATATCCCCGGAAAGCTGTGAAAATCCTGGACCGCAGAGCAGCAATCGTGTCTGCCCTGAGCAAATTGCCTGAACAAGGTGCGCTGTTGATAGCAGGTAAAGGGCACGAAGATTATCAGGAAATCAGAGGCAAAAGAATCCATTTTGATGATAGAGAAGTAGTTCGCAGTTATACTGAAGGTCTCGCATAGTGAGTTTGACTTATCAGGAAATCCCCAGATTAATCTCGTGTCGCCTGCATCCGACTGATGCTGCGGGTATAATGGGAACATTGTGTATTGACAGCAGAAAGCTGAATGCTGGTGATGTCTTTATTGCCCTGAAAACAGAGCGTGCTGATGGCCATGACTATGTAGCTGAGGCCATCGCTAAGGGCGCCCAGGCAGCGTTTGTTGAACGAGGATGGTTTGAGAATAATAAGAAATTACTACCGAAGGGTAAATTCATAATTGTGGAAGATACTTTATTTGCCCTCCAGCAACTGGCAAAAGCGCACCGCAGTCGTTTTCATGTCCCGGTTATAGCACTTACCGGCAGTAATGGAAAAACCTCAACGAAAGAACTCATTGCAGCAGCTTTAGGGACACAGTATGAAGTGATAAAATCCCCTGGCAATTTCAATAACCATATAGGTATCCCTTTAACACTTTTACAAATTGAACCGGGAACGGAGATGGTGCTGCTGGAGATGGGGGCGAATCAGCCCGGCGACATCGCATTGTTATGTTCTTTAGCTCAACCGGATTTTGGTCTCGTTTTAAATGTGGGGCCAGCTCATTTGCAAAAATTCGATAATCTCCAGGGCGTCGCCCGTGAAAAAGCGCAACTACTCCTTTCGCTTCCACCCTCCGGAGCGGCATTCGTAAACTGTGATGATGAGTACGTGAACCAGATGGAGACTACTGCCAGCCATCGTCTTTGTTATGGTTATCGCATTGACGCGGCTGCTTTGGAATGTCATCGTATGTATTGCGCGGAAAATCTGGGTTTAACCCGTGAAGGTTTTGGTGCCTTCAGGTTGCGGAACACGACCTTCAAGATGAACTGGTATGGGATCCATCAGATTTCTAACGGTCTTGCCGCGACCGCAGTTGCCGATTTCTTCGGGATTCCGCTTGAGGACATCGCCAGAAAATTCTCCTCCATGCCCCCTATAGAAGGCAGATTGGATCTTGAAATCATAGCCGGTATTACCGTCATAGATGATTCTTATAATGCCAATTTTGCTTCTACTGTACAAGCGCTCGAGCTGCTTCAAGCGCTGCATGTTACGGGAAAAAAGTACGTGGTTCTGGGAGACCATCTCGAACTCGGAAAATCCAGCGCTGAAGAGCACCGTAAATTAGGACGTCTCCTCGGGCAAAAACAATTGGACGGTGTTTTTCTCATTGGCCCCGAAATGCAAAATGCCTGCGAGGCAGTTGGCGATCTCCTCCTCCTTCATACCGATGATTATCAAAATCTGCAACCATCTATTGAAAAAATACTGAATAAGTTGAAATCCGGTGACGCCCTGCTGGTCAAAGGTTCACGAGGTATGGGCCTTGACAGGTTGGTCAAAGAGATGCATAACTCTTCAATTGGAGTGACAAGTTAATGTTCTACCACCTGCTGTACCCGCTGCACGAAAGTATTTCATGGCTGAACCTCTTCAGGTACATCACGTTTCGCTCTGCAGGAGCTGCAATAACTGCTCTTCTCATCAGTTTCCTGATAGGGCCATTCATTATCCGCAAACTTCGCTCCCATCAAATCGAAGAGAAGATCCGAAGCGATGGTCCCCCTACACACCTCGTTAAAGCAGGTACTCCGACTATGGGAGGA
>CBDUWK010000299.1:0-3899 GCA_965370905.1 uncultured bacterium
CGTGGACTACCACGGAAGATTCGTCCGCCAAGGTAGGCGCCCCGTCGGGATCGATCGCGGGAAGCGGAAGCAGCAGATCGAGAAGCCTCTCATTCGCCGCGACTTCGGCTGCGGGTTGAATGTCGAGGGCCGCATCCGTCTTGGTTTTGGAAACGGCAATGTCCACAAGATCCCTGACCATGGATTCGACGTCGCGGCCGACGTACCCGACTTCCGTGAACTTCGATGCCTCGATTTTCAGAAAAGGTGCTTTAGCCAGTCCTGCCAACCTCCGGGCGATCTCGGTTTTACCTACACCGGTGGGACCGATCATAATGATGTTGTTGGGCAGAATCTCCTCGCGCAGTTCACCTTGAACCTGCTGTCTGCGCCAGCGATTGCGCAGTGCTATGGCGACACAACGCTTCGCCTTTGCCTGACCTACAATATATTTATCCAGTTCCTTGACTATTTCCCTGGGCGTTAAAGCCTTGTCATTGTTCACTTATAACTCCTCGACCGTAATCTGATCATTGGTGTATATACAAATTGAGGCAGCGATGATGAGAGCCTCTCTGGCAATTTCACTGGCTGACATAGTGGCATATTTCACCAGCGCCCGGGCTGCTCCGAGCGCTTCAGGAGCACCGGAACCTATGGCCAAAATGTCGTCATCCGGTTCGACGACTTCTCCTGTGCCACTTATCATCAACAGTGTCTTCTTATTTATAACCGCCAGAATTGCTTCTAAGTTGCGGAGGTATTTATCGGTGCGCCACTCTTTCGCCAGTTCCACAGCCGCTCGCTTTAAGTCGTCTGGATGGGCTTCCATATGACCCTCGAATTTGTCGAACAGGGTCAGGGCATCTGCTACCGTACCTGCAAATCCCACCAGCACTTTGCCTCCGCTCAATCGGCGCACCTTCTTTCCGGAATGTTTGAGAATAACGTCTCCATAGGTCAACTGCCCATCTCCGGCAATGGCGGCTTTGCCCTTATGGCGTATGGCTAAGATAGTAGTTCCATGTATTTTGCCAGAAGCTTTATTTTTGGTATCGAACATCTTTTGCCCGCTTTCTGCTTTAAAATGGTGATCTATCCTTAATCTTCTGATATATCAACGCTCGGATGCGAAGGAATCTCCCAAAAAACTTGCTTTTTTACTTCCTTACGCTTCTCGTTGATCTCTTTTATTCCCCTCTGAAGTTCCAGAATCCGTCCAATTTCCGGCTGCTTCAGGAGTTCCGCCTTCAGTCTTTCCTCATCCTTATCTAATTTAGCTGCCACTAAATCCCGCAGGCAGTCGTGTGCAACTCTATAATCGTCATACCTGCGCATGGCTTTTGGATCAGTATCCGGATTGGTCAGCGATTCAGTCTGGGATAGCGCGTACGCTATGAACTTAGTCTCCTCCAGCCCGGTATCTTCTGTGATCAGATCCTCACCTGAAAGTGGTTCCCCCTTGGTGAAAGCACTTTCCAGCCGAGCGGCAATCGTACGCAAAGTTACATGCTGGAAATCCTGTGAAGTAAATTCACTGAAGACGGCAGATCGAAGTTCCGTCCGACGAATCAGTATTTCCAGAAGACCTCTTGCTTTGACAGGGTATGAATCAAAAAGCCCACCGCTTTCCCCCTCTTCCTCCGATCCCCTTGACCTGAACTGCCTGGTTCGTCCCAATTCCCTGAGCAGTGTTTCCGGCGCTATCCCAATCTGTTTTGCTGCCTCCTGAGCGGTCATTTCACGCTTTATGGAATCCGGAATAATCGCTATGGTTGCGAGCAGCTCCCGCGCAACCTCCGATCGTGATGGCACATCGCTCAATCGGCCTTCTCTGCGGTAAAGTTTGATCCTGTAGCTGATCATATCATGCGATGCTTCTAATAGACTACCGAAGGCACCTGCACCCTTTTCACGGATGAAGCTGTCCGGATCGTAACCTTCGGGTAATCCTACCACCTTCGCGTCCAATCCCTCTCCCAAAAGCACATCGCCGCCGCGCAAGGAGGCATGCGATCCTGCGGCATCCCCATCGAAAACCAGAGTTATTTTCCGGCAGAAGCGGCGCAGGATGCGCGCCTGATCGGCTGTCAAAGCCGTTCCGGAAGAAGCTACCGAATGCGTAAATCCACCCTCATGCAGCCGCATCAGGTCGGTATATCCCTCCACGATCAGGCATTCGCCTCGTCGCCGAATCTGTTCTCGCGCAAAATATAAACCATAGAGCAGGTTACCTTTATTATATATGGGGGTCTGCTGTGTGTTGATATACTTGGCATTCTTCTCGTCTTCTTTCATGGTCCTGCCGCCAAAGCCCACCGGCCTGCCGGACAAATTGAGAATGGGGAACATCAGCCTTCCCCGGAAACGGTCGAAAACCCGATCTTCCTTCCGCTGCATCAGACCTGCTTCGATGAATCGACCCTGATCTGGAACAGTTTTAGAGTGCTTCTTCATCCCCTCGATCAATCCATCCCAGCGGTCCGGAGCATACCCCAACTTGAAAGTCTTAGCCAGCTCCGGGCTGATACCACGGCTGCTCAAATAATCACGGACCTGGTCGTACCCTTCGCCTTTCCCTTCCCAGAGACAGCGGCTATAATATTCGCAGGCGAATTCGTTGGCGAGGTAAAGCGCGTCGAACTTCTCAGCGCGCTGAGGATCATATTTCTCCTCTGGTATCTCGATCCCAACCCGCTGCGCCAACTCCCGCGCCGCTTCAGCAAAGGTGAGCTTGTCGTGTTCCTGCAGGAAGGTAAAAGCGTTTCCTCCTACCCCGCAGCCGAAACAGTGGAAGATCTGCTTGCCGGGATGCACGGAAAACGAAGCTGTCTTCTCTGGATGGAAGGGACACAGCCCAAAGTAGTTGCCCCCCTTCTTATCCAGCTTGACGTACCCGGACACCAGATCCACGATGTCGGTGGATTCCCTGATGCGGTCTATTATATCTGGTGGTATGCGGCCAGGCATGGGTTCGATAATATGGGATTAAGTGTTGAGCCATAAGATATGCCATTCTCATCCAAAAAGCAAATGAATTTTTTTGCGGAGGTTGTTACGACTGTCTTCGCCGGAAAAAAACCTTGATATTGTGCAACTCTACTGTTATTATAGAGCAGACATCTATATTGCACCGTGCAGTCAGATATCCTCGTCTGCCAGTTAAGTACTTGATTTTCCGTCGCATAAGGACGTAAGACGGCACATAGATTTACCTTCTCAGACAGACTCTTTCGCAGGAATTACAATTTAAAAACCACCATGTCGAGGGAAGAACTCCCGACCTATATAGGTATTCCTACCATCAATAGGCTTTTAGGGGCTCTCGCCCTGAAGTGGTAGAATCCGCACGGTGACAGATAGAAACCTATCATTTCAACAATTCGTACTTTTCCTCCTTCATTCACTTGACAATTTACAGAAATTTTCGTATATTGTTATGTTAGATTCCAACCAGCAGGGAGTATTCATGCGTTCAAAGCGATTTTTCGGATACTTAAACAGATGCCTGGCAGCAGTGGTGCCGACGCTGTTAATGTTCGCGGTGTTCCCCTTTTGCGCTGACGCCATCGACTTCGAAAGCGGTCTGCCGGTGAGAGAAACGGGACTCACCGTCGAAGGAACGCATGTTAAGCTTTCGCTCCCCAACGCATTAGAGGAACCAGCTCTCTATCTTTTATTCTACAGTCCCGATCCAGGTTTCGACTACACCGAGGCGACACTCCTGGGCGCTACCCAGAGATCCTTCTACGTCGATCCGATTTCACTCCTGGAGACAGAAAAATCCTTCTATCGCGCCTTGCGGTTCAACAACGGCTTAGAATGGGCGATGGATGAGATCATGATTGAGGATTTCGAGGACGGCACGGTCACATTACAGAGCTATCCAGGTCAGGACCAAGAACCGTACGCCTGGGAGA
>CBDUWK010000300.1:0-3899 GCA_965370905.1 uncultured bacterium
AATCCCGATAATTCACCAGCAGGTTGTACCGTAGTTTTTCAGGATCAATTTTTTGATTGGATTCCGGGTTCAGTTTGAAGGCGAGGCCTTCCATGGTCAGATGTTCATGTAATCCCAACATATTACTGTTAGATACAGTGACTGCGAAGTAAATGGGTCTCTTCCATTTGCTGGCACGAATGATGTCGATAATCATTATATCCTGCACTCGCAGGAAGTTTGGTTCACCGCTATCACCCTGGCCAGTTGGCAGGTACATGGTGGCAGGAACGTCCCACTCGATGGTTCCGCCATCGGGTGTTTCCAAGCGAACGACAGTGGGCCGGCTGGGATCGTTTTTAGGCCAATAACGGGCGCGCAACGCAGTCAGATCGTGCTGGTCGAGATAGCGGTCCACGTAATCGTCGCTGAAAGAGATGGGGACTTTCGGTTCCTCGTATTTGAGCTGTCTGATATACCAACCAGTGTTTAACAGGGAGAGGTTTATAATTCGCACGTCTTTGCGCACACCCATAACTTCCTGCAAATACCACAAGGGGAAGGTATCGTTATCTCCATTGGTGAAGATTAAACCATCCTGGGCGCAGGTTTCGAGGATATTGCGCGAGTAATCCCAGGCTACCATGTTGCCAGCGCGGCTATGCGTACGATAGTTTTTGGCAAACATATTGAGCGGTATGGCAACGAAGAGCAGAGCGAGGGCGAGAGCAACGATGGTCAGGTTCTCCTTCCTCTTCAACCAACCGGGGATTCGAGCCAGCAGTCCCTGTGCGCCAATACCGATCCAGATGGCAAAGGCGTAGAAGCTCCCGGTGTAGGCGTAATCTCGCTCTCGAGGCTGGGGATTGTTCTGATTCAAGTATAGAATTACAGCGTAACTGGTCAAGAAGAAAAGAGTGGAAATAACGAGCGCGCGGCGGCGATCCCTGGCAATATGATGCCCCAATCCAAATAGGCCGAGCAGTAAGGGAAGAGCATAGAACTTCGAGAAATCCCATCGTGCTCCCTGAAAGTCGCCTTCCTGCCCTACGAACTGCCAGAGGAAATAGCGGTTGTACATGTGGTTGATCTGGTAGCTCAAGAAGAAGTCGGTTTCGCTGCGGTAGTTGGGATCGTTGTTCCAGCGGCGGGGGAAAATGCCGACGTCACCATATTGCTCTCGGTTCAGGTAAGAGAGAAATCTTTCGATGGTATCAGGATTATTTTCGTCAATAGGCGGATTAAGCCCGGAACGAATAAATATTATACCATAAGTGGAATAGCCGAGCATTATCAGGAAAATAGAAAGGAAGGCAATCGAAGCAATTCGCTGTTTGTTCTTCAAAGCATAGTAAGCTCCGAAGAATACAGCCAAGAAAATTATGGGCGGGATGAAAGTGTTCACTTTGAAAGTTGCAGGCAGCCATTTGACTATACCCGGGTAGATGGCAAATATAGCCACCACCGTCATCGCTATCATAGTTAAAAATGAAGGCCATCTGAATTCATTCTTACGGAAGTAGATCACCAGGGCGATAGCCGGTATAGCCAGTATATTCAGCAGGTGTACACCGATAGCCAGACCCATGAAATAAGCGATAATCAAAAGCAGACGGTCGCTGGATGTGTCTTCGGCTTCATCCGCCCAACGCAGGATCAGGTAAACCACCACTGCGGTAAAAAAGAGGCTGATAGAGTAAACTTCAGCTTCGACGGCGTTGAACCAGTGGCTGTGGGTAAAGGCGAAAGTAAGCGCGCCTATAGCGGCTCCACCGTAGACGATTATGGCATCTAAGACAGATTCTTCCCTGCCCCGATAGAAACGGACTAATCTGACAGTGGTTAAATACAGGAGGACGACAGAAAACGCGGAGACGATCACGCTTATCAGGTTGACGCGCCAGCCGATGTCACCGAAGGGGATCATGCTGAAAGTTTTACCGAGCAGGAGATAGAGAGGCGATCCGGGCGGATGAGGCACACTCATGGTGTAAGAACAGGCGATGAACTCGCCGCAATCCCAGAAAGAGAGCGTGGGCGCAACGGTGGTCAGGTAAATGATGAGGGTCAGGGCAAAAAGGGAACCGGCTATAACCTTATGGAGGAGTTTAAGATCCATTATTTGCTTATTAATTGATACATTTCGGACTGTTTACAAAAGCGAAAATTAAATTTACAAAATTCTACCTTGCGAGTCAAGTGAAATTATGAGAGTGATAGTTTAGGAAAGGGGTTAGGGATTAGGGGTTAGGATTCGGAAAGAAAAGGATCGCAGATTTGCGCGGATTTGATGTCAGGGGCTAAAGGGCAGGGTGGTACCCCAGAATAAATTCTGGGGCTCGGGCTTAATTCAAATTGGCTGAAGCCAATGAGAAAAACGCTCGTCAGATTCTGGGCAAGCCAGAATGACGGGTTTTATTATTTTAAAAGCACCATTTTGCCGGAGGCGGTGAAGTTGCCGGCGGCTAAGCGGTAGATGTAGATACCGGAGGGGAGATTAGAGCCATCGAAGGTGATTTGGTGGTGGCCGGAGAGATATTGACGGGTCGGCGCAAGACCCCCGAAGGGGCAGGCGACCCCTACGCGACGTCCGTGTATATCGAATACCTCCAGTTTTACCCGGGAAGCCGCTGGTAAATCGAAACGAATGGTGGTGGTTGAGTTAAATGGGTTGGGATAGGGTGAGTAAACGGCAAATCCCTGCGGCACAGCCGGGGCGGGAATGAAGTCTTCTACGCCCACTACACTAATCGAATCGCCATAGACGCGGATGCCCATTCCCGTTTCGGGTTCGATGGGGCCTGAGCCGTCATAGGTAACCTGAACTCCCCTGGTGCCGGTGGCGTTCTCCTTGCCGACGGAAGCCGAGGGGAAAGCTGAAAGACCAGGGGTGATTTCTTTGTACATGAAATCAATCGTGCTGAACAGATGGGGATGGTTAGGCCCCCAGAGGATAACCTCGAAGGTGAACACCCCGTCGGGGCCCGTTACCTCATTGTAGTGTGCCATAGAATCCCATTCGACTACGAAAAACTCACCACCCGGATCAGCATAGTACCAGATTGATCCGTAGCCTGAGGGTTGTGTCAAATTCATATCGTCAAAGTAAGGCGCCACCAGATTATTGGGTTCGTATGCATTCGGGATGGAAACGTTGCCATAGGTATTTGAGGTTGAAGTGAACGAAGCAAATCCGTTGCTGCACACCCTGATGCTGTCAAAGTCGTTACCGTAGAATGGGAAGGTGAAGCCCAGGGAAAAAGGACCAAAATTCTGGTCATCAAACCAGATACCTGTGTTAATTCCGGGTAACGCACCGGGATGTGAGGGGTTGATTTCGATCCAGTCGTAGGGAATCTCTTCGAATCTAGTAAATACACTGGTGGTGATCTGTGCTGCCGGTCCTTCATTGGGGACTTCATCGAGAGCAGTAACAGACCAAGTGTACAGGTTTCTTGGTTCGGGTGGAAGGTCCACATAGGTCTGGACGCCAGGGGCAAGCTGCGTTAGGAATACACTGTCCCGATAAACGTTCAGCCAGGCCAGGTCAACGCAGGGAGTTCCATCCTCATTGAGGACGGGATCGGTCCAGGTCAGGGTGATGGTATCCACCCAGTTGGTAATGGCACTTATATCAGTGGGGGCGCCGGGCGGCATGTTAGCCGCACCATACGCAGGATCGGTCTGTTCGGATTCCCCTTCCGGATCGTACATAGCGCTCACCGTGTACCGATATTCAGTTCCTTCCACCACCTCGTAGTCGTCGTAGGTTTCCACGACTGTTGCCGTGGAATCGTAGAGCGTGCCGTCCCGGTATATGCGGTAATACAGCAGGTCGTCTGTCCCGTCATTTGCGGGAAAATCGCGCTGCATAGAGCTGTACTCGGAAGGACCAACCCAGCGTGCTTCCGGACCGCCGC
>CBDUWK010000301.1:0-3898 GCA_965370905.1 uncultured bacterium
CAATTTCACCTATAGCTGTGTCTCATCGTAGGCACGAACATTGTTAAAATCAAAGCAGCCGGATTATCATGTCCTTGTTTCGATGGTATAATAAGTCAACAGCAATCCCATTCCTTCGAATTTTCCTCTGCGCTACTCTCACCCTTCCTCTGCTCTATAGCTGTGAATCGTCAACCTCAATTGATGAAGAGCCTCCTTTTGTCTCCAGCTATGAAATTATCATCCCTGCGATAGTCAACACAAATCAACCTGTTCCTATTGTCGTCAGAGCCAAAAATCAGGATCCACGTTTACTGGTTTGGAATACTTTTTACCTGAGTTCTCCCAATGCTGTAGTATTGCCAAATGAGATTATGCTGAAGCGCGGTGCTGGGAGCGTTTCAGTTGATATTACCGGAATCGGCAATGTAAGCCTCGAACTGAGTAGCCAATCAGGTTCACTTTTGGCATTTGCAAACGTGCTGGTCGAAAACGTAACTGCTTATCGCAATCTCTCTGGTACACTTGCAGGTGATGATCTTCAATGGGACACCAGCTCGGTTATCCATATTACTGCCGATGCCTATATTCCAGCCGGAGAAACACTTCTGATCGCACCGGGCACGCGTGTCGAAATAGACCACCTCGTCTCAGTAATCGTAGAAGGCGAAGTTCATTGCTCTGGTACTAAGAGTTTTCCGGTGTTATTTTCGGCAAGCGAACCAGACGATCCGTGGGGAGAAATAGATCATAGCAGCAACGCTTTTTATTCTTACACTTTCTTTACCAATGGTGGAGGTGATGCCAGCAAAGCGTTCGGCCACTCCGAAAGCCAGCCGGTTTTGAGGGGTGAGAATAATTATATGCAGTTGGAGAACGTCTATATCATAGACAATCCCGGGAAGGCACTCGGAACAACACGGTGCACTATCCAAATGGATTCTTGTCTGATCTCTCGTTGTGACACCGGCGGCGAGATGAAATACCCCTCGGCTGTAATTGAAAATTGCTATTTTATCGATATGCCTGACGGCAACGAAGTGGAAGTAGATGATGATAACGATGGTTTGTATATGATGCAGGCTTTCAATAACGATGAAGCATCTTATCTTATAAGATGTGTCTTCGTCACCGGTAAAGATGATGGTTTGGATCATAACGGAGCAAATCTGAAGGTGATTGAATGTATCTTTGAGGATTTCGATAATGAAGGTATCGCAGCTTCAAATGAAAATGAAATTGAAATAATCAATACTTTAGTTACGAGCTGTGGGCAGGGCATTGAAGCCGGTTACGGCAGTCCCCTAGTTAAGGTGGACCACTGTACCTTGATCGAAAATCATGTAGGTCTAAGATTTGGTGATAGCTACAATTGGGGTTGTTATGGAACCATGATAGTGACAAACACTATCTGCGTCAACAATTTGAATTATAATGTTTGGAATTACGATTATCAGATTGAGGGGCCTAGAGAAGATGCCCTTGACATAACTTATTCTATTGTGAACGAACCGCTTTATGACGAGGGTGAGGGCTGCTTAACCGGTATGCCGGAATTCACCGATACTTTTCAATTATCCACCGGCTCCATTGGAACTGGAGCTGCCTCCGATGGGTTGGATATGGGAATACTACCCTGAAACTAATATTTCTGAACTGCAAAATTAAAATGGCGCCGCTATAACGTTTCGGCGCCATCTTCCATTATTATGTCAAACCTTATTCAACTTACCTCAGCAAAACCATCTTAATAGCCCGGCTCCCCAATTCTTGACGCACCCTGCATATATAGAGCCCCGATCCTAACTGCGTTCCCGCACCATTTGTCCCGTTCCACTCCAACGACACCTCATCCACATCCTGATCTCTGAATTCTCTGTTATAGACTTTTCTACCCCCTACGTCATAAATATCTACCTCAGCCCAGTCACCTTCCAGGATGGAGAAGTGAATAGTAGTGGTCGTGTTGAACGGATTGGGGTAATTTTGTGGTAAGTGGTATATGGATGGCAATGGTGCACTGGTTGTGTCATCTGAGTCGTATTCGTAGATTCCTATATCCACATATGGGACTACACCTGAACCTGTATTGAGAATATAGGGGACGTCAATCCTCTGCTGAAAGGCCACATCGGTGAGTGGATGTCCTGTTCCATATCCGGCGTCGATCAGAGGAGAAGTTTCCAGGGGATAAAAATTGCCATTCTCCGGATCGGTGAACAGTGGATCACCTGTTAAATTACCTTCGCCCGAAAAAACCGTATCCCCTCCGGTCAGGCAATATTCCAGGGTAAGATCGGCCTCTTCAGCCGCCAAAATCTCGGTGTCGTTATTCCAGAAAACACAATTGCGAATGGTGGCGCTTAGATGCTCGCCTTCATTTATCGTAAATCCAACGCTGTTAAAAGCCGCAATATTATTGTAGATCATCGCACTGGAAGAATCCTCGATCCCGATCCCGATACTGCAGGCCGTTACAGCGTTATTGGAAACGTATATTCCGTCAGATCCAGAACCGATACTTATTCCCTTATCAATCGCTCCACGAATTACGTTGCGGCTGATATCGAAGTTGATAACACCGTCAAGGTCTATGATGTCATCGTTGCATCCGTAAAATTCGCATTCGCTGATCTGTGATTCTTCAGATACAAAATTAATGTCCACAATGTCCGATACGTTGTAATTGCCCGTCTCCGCCGGAAAATTGCACGACCTGAGATTGAAATTCCCATATTTTATGAAAATTAGATCACTGGTAATAAAATCTTCCATCGTAACCCGCTCTACGTTTACACTTGCAGAAACCGCCGATATAGCGCCTGAAGTTCCCGAACTGAGTTCCGAATCGATTATATACAGATCACCATCCAATATTTGGAACATGCCACCGGGAACTGGAACCGGGCCGTTATCATCGCTGCCGCTTCCCTTTAAGGAAGCGAAACCGATGTTTACTGTATTGCTGGGACTGTCAATGTTAATCGATCCCCAGTTGGATTCCATGTCCTCAGGCGCAAAATATATGAGATTGGATTCCGTTCCAACTGCCGTCAGCCCGCCTTCAATATTGATCGACTTGCCGTTGCCTATTTGGACCACAATCCCCGGCTCGATAGTCAGCACCGCCCCAGTCTCAATTGTCAATCCCTCAGGCAATCTATAAGGGCTGCCTTCAATATGCCAGCTAGTAGAAGTGGTGATTGGCTCAGTTACAAGCGTCCCCGCACTGGGATTTTCCTCAATTTCAAACTTGTGGAAAAAGGACAATGAACGCGTTTCCCCACCAGCGTCAGTAACCGCATACATCCTCCAATAGTAAGAACCTGTTTCAAGCTCGTTGTGAAAATAACTCGGAGCGTTTAAACCACTGAATTCTGTAATTTCACCAGTAAAATATTTATTATCAGCTAGCCATATTCTGTAGCTGACAACAGAGCCATCCGATACCGTAGTGGGAATCCATGAGAAATAGACGCCTGCCGGAGTGACGACGGCAGGATGAAAATCAAACGGCAGGGGATCATTGATACGCCTGTCCTCTATGCTGGCAGCACGGTTAGCGACGTCTTCAGGAATGACGGCTAATTGGGTGGTAAAGTCTTCTATGGTGAACTGTTTGGCTGTATCCTCCAGGACAGCTTCGTAGAGCAGTGCCTGCAGAGTGTTGGTTATGTCTTCATAATAGGCTTGGGTGACAATGCTGCTCGTTAATTCATCCATCTGTGCAAATATAAGATTGCACATGGATTCATCCAGCCAGCACCGCCGGATCAATACGTTTAGTTGACTTAAAAGCTGATGTCCACTGCGGAAATACTGAGGCATTTCATAACTGGACCAGTAACCGAAGGTGTTGTCCATATCCCACGGCAGCATATACCAGTGCCCGGTTCCGCTGACGTCTTTGATCAGGTAA
>CBDUWK010000302.1:0-3893 GCA_965370905.1 uncultured bacterium
GACTCGCGTGGTATGTTTGAATTCGGACTGATCGCTGGAGTGGGTGTGATTCTGTGCATGATCGCCGCGCTGACGCTCTTGCCTCCGCTCCTTGTTATTAGAGAGAAACGCAGGGAGAAAAAAGGCCGGAAAACGGGCTCACGTGCCGCTGAATTCCGCTTTTTAGGTTCCATTGCTGGTAGTTTGGCTAAGAGAGGCTGGGTTGTGCTGGGAATCATGATACTGCTAACGGCTTTCTTTGTATATCACACCGGCGAACTGGAATTCGATTACGACATGCTCAATATCGAACCGAAGGGGATGTCATCCGTAGTCTGGTACGATTCGCTCATGGCTGCTTTCGATATGAGCCCTGAATACGCGCTGGTAACTTCTTCCTCGCTCGACAGCATCCGCACCATTGTCAAGCGAGCCAAGGAATTTCGCAATATAGCCCTGGTGGACGCCATTACCGAATTCATCCCATCATTTGAAGATCAGCAGAAGCGCGCTGAAATTATCACAGGAATTCGTTCCCTGCTGAAAAATAATGACAGAGTCGTTCCGCTTAAATCAGCCGACTTCGACCGGATCATGGGAGAACTCGACCGCTTATGGATGAACGTAACTGAAATGTCGGATCTTGCTTTTCAGTCGGGTCAGGACAGGCTCGAGCAGAAATGCTATGACCTCGTCGCGAATCCCGAGATAGAAAATAGCCCGGACTATATTCAAGCCCTTATTACCGGATTCAGTGAAGATCGGGATGCATTTGTATCTGCCATGAACCGCTTTCAGGCGGACTATTTCGGATATTTTCACGAAACTGTGCTGCGTATGGCCAACCCGGAAACGATCACTCTTGAATCATTGCCGGAAACGATCAAGGAACGCTACCTGAGCGATGACGGACAGACTTTTCTGATTTCAATATTCCCCCAGAGCGATATCTGGAACATGGACAACCTGCGAGCTTTCGACAAACAGTTGCAGAGCATCAGCAGCAGAGCCACGGGGACGCCGCCGCTGTTCCTGGCCATGATCGAAATAATCGGCGCGGATGGGCGCAGGGCTACCATCATCGCGTTCATCACCATCCTGGTGCTGCTCTTCATCGATTTCCGGAACATAGGGAAAACGATCCTGGCGATGGTGCCTCTTTTAGCGGGAGCCTTCTGGATGGGAGGCATAATGCACCTGACAGGTATGAAGCTCAACGTAGTGAACATAATAGCCGTCCCGCTGATCTTAGGCATCGGCATAGACTACGGAGTGCACCTGATACACCGCTACCGCATTGAAGGCAAGGGCAGAGTAAAAGAGATCTTCACCAGCACCGGCAAAGCCATCATGATCAGCGCGCTGACCACCATGATCGGCTTCGGGTCGCTGGGATTCATGATTCATCGCGGTATGGCCAGCATGGGTATCCTGCTCTTCATCGGCGTGGGCACCTGCTTCCTGACCGCGACCGGCATCTTAGCACCAATATTTGGGAGGGAGTTAAAAGAGAAAATTAGAAGGGTATATGGATAAATGTAGGGGCAGGCATCCGTGTCTGCCCTTTCTTATCTTGCTAAATGCCGATTATCGAAGAATAATTTTTTCACTATGCTTCAAATTTCCCTTGACTTCAGGGTCGAAACGTTGTATATTAAATTTTGGAAAACAATAGAGCAATTGAATTAATTACATTTTATGGTTACCAAGCGGTAAGGGAGATTCTGCCATTCCGGGGTGTGGATAGCATTGCCGAATAAGCTTAAAAGACTGGAAAACTAAGGCACAGTTGGATTCATGCTTTGAAGGAGAGGTGGATGCGCTTGTGCCTTTTTGCCTCTAAGTATGATTATATTGACAATATAAACACAAAAGTGGATTAAAATGGGAAAGAAAATACTTACAATTCTGTTCTCAGGAGTGTTATCATTCATTACCGTCTACGCCCAACCGCCCGACACTCTGTGGACGAAAACCTATGGAGGAAACGGTAACGATTGCGGTTCGAGCGTTCAGCAAACCGGCGACGGTGGGTATATCATCGCGGGATATACAGAATCTTATGGCGCCGGCGATTATGACGGCTATTTAATCAAGACTGACGCTTCAGGTAACCAGCTATGGAGTCAAACCTTCGGTGGAAGTGATGTTGATTGCTGTATAAGCTTTCAGCAGGCTAGCGACGGAGGGTATATAATCGCGGGATATACCGAATCTTATGGAGCTGGAAGTGCTGACGTCTATTTAATAAAGACCGATGCTTCAGGTAGCGAACAATGGAGTCAAACCTTCGGAGGAAGTGAATATGATAGTGGCAAGAGTATTCAGCAAACCAGCGATGGTGGGTATATCATCGCTGGATATACCTATTCTTATGGCGCTGGTGATTATGATGTCTATTTAATAAAGACCGACGCTTCTGGTATAGAGCAATGGAGTCAAACCTTCGGAGGATACTATGATGAACAAGGCTACAGCGTTCAGCAGACCAGCGACGGAGGGTATATCATCGTGGGATTAACCTATTCTTATGGCGCTGGTGGTTCTGATGTCTATTTAATCAAAATCGACGGTTCAGGTAACGAACAGTGGAGTAGAACCTTCGGCGGAAACGATGGTGAAAGTGGCAGAAGCGTTCAGCAGACCAATGACGGCGGGTATATCATCGCTGGATATACTTTCTCTTATGGCGCTGGTTTGAATGATGTCTATTTAATAAAGACCGATGCTTCTGGCTACGAGCAATGGAATCAAACCTTCGGAGGAAGCGATTATGATTTTGGTTACAGCGTTCAGCAGACCAGCAATGATGGGTATATTATCGCTGGAAATACCGAATCATATGGTACTGGCGATGAGGATGTCTATTTAATAAAGACCGATGCATCAGGCAATGAGCAATGGAGTCAAACTCTCGGCGGAAGAGAATTAGATCGTAGCAGGAGCGTTCAGCAGACCAGCGACGGTGGGTATATCATCGCGGGTTACACCAGATCTTATGGCACTGGTGGTCTTGATGTTTGGGTAATTCGCCTAGAACCGGATATAACACCAGTCACACCATCAAATTTAGAAGCTGGAAACCTCTCAAAGAAATTTCACCTCTATCCGGCAACACCTAATCCTTTCAATCCCACCACTACCATTCGCTTCGATCTTCCGATCACCAGTCTGGTCAATCTTAAGGTGTTCGATATCCAGGGTCGTCTTGTAGGGGTGCAGCGTGCTGCACCCGTATGGTTCCATCCCGGTCACCACCAGATCACCTTCGATGGCACTAGCCTTTCATCCGGCATCTATCCCTACCGCCTGACCGCCGGTGACTTCACAGCCTCAGGCAAAATGGTGCTGTTAAAATAATAAAAGCCCGTCATTCTGGCTACGTCCAGAATCTGACGGGCGTTCGGTTTGTTGGGGCGACTCGATGAGTAGCCCTTTTTTTATCAGCGCAATCCGTGAAACTTGTCCGCCTCTGGCGGATCAGCGTAGATCAGCGATTCCGACAATTTTCCCCAAACGTTTTCTAACTCTGATTCCTTGAAATCGGTGTTCTTTTTGTTTATATTATGCCGACTATCGCTGCAATCGAATCGTATCACCTCTATGCTGAAAGATTCCTTCGGAAGAGTACATACATATCTGCGCTTATCGGTAACCGACAGATGTAACCTCAACTGCCGCTACTGCATGCCGCCCAATGGCTACGAAAAGGTCGACCGCGCAGAGATACTCCGTCCGGAAGAGATCGGGCAGCTGGCTAAAATCTTCACAGATTCAGGCGTGCGCAAAATCCGGCTGACCGGTGGCGAACCGCTGGTGCGGCGCGGCTTCGAGGTGATTTTGGAGCAATTGGCCGCATTAAGTCCCACGATTGTTTTTGCCCTGACCACCAATGGACTACTCTTAGAGAAATG
>CBDUWK010000303.1:0-3856 GCA_965370905.1 uncultured bacterium
AGCTTCGGAACATTGCGATGGTAGCGCAGCTTATCATCCGCTGTGCGCTCAGGCGTAAGGAGAGCCGCGGTTTGCATTATACGACGGATTATCCTGAGAGGGATGACAGGCACCCGCCTGGCGATACAGTTTTACGTAGCAGCTCCATCACTTCCGTTATCATCGACTAACTTTACCACTCCATTAACTTTCTCTTTATCTGCTTCTCTTTGCTTCTTTAAATCGCGCTGGTGAAGCATGTTTGATGACAGGATTGCCAGCCCCACCAGTAGGAACATCGGTCCCCAAAACCACTCCCGCTCATATTCCAAGGCGAAATAGAAGGTGAGGGTAAGGCCAATGGCAGTAAGTACAAATCCCCAGAAATAAGGATTCTTCTCCTTTGAGGGAATTATAGGTTTATGCGGCAAATCCTGGCCTTTTTCGAGTGCCAGCATCCTCTCCTTGTGGTCCAGTTGATTTCGCTTGGAACGCAAAATTATGGCGGCGACAGCTATAATTGCGCCGCAGAGGAACATCGTTATCGGTATCACTACTTCGGGCATTTTATTCTCCAGAATTGGTTGACTGTCTAATTATTTGACTCCGCATTCACCTGCCCGGTTACAGATGTGGGTAAGGTGTATTTTAATACCGGGGCGAATCGTTTAACCCTGCATGTAAAAGAACGCCAGACTGGCCAAGGCGAGAGCGGCAATTATACCGCCAACGATCAGCACTATTTTTGTAATTTCTTCATTTTGCATTTGCTTCTCCAGTGATATTTGACTGTCTAATTATTTGACTCCGGTAATATTTACCCGGTTACATTAAAAGGGGAATATTCTTTCCTGCCAGATATTAATTTTCACTTTCCCCACTCACGATGAATGAAGAAGCTTGCTTTGACACATAAATATTTATACTTTGTGGCGGTATCTGCCTGATCCTGTTACCTACCTGGAGACGCAATGACGGAAAATGGCCACTGGCACTGTGAGCATTTGATGAAGATGATCGCAGGAAGCCCTGAAAATTTCAATCTTTGCAAACATTGTTCGATCCCCCGCGCAATCTTCAATGCAGATGGAAGATCGCTAATGGCCAATAGAGCCTTCGAAGCGTTCTGGGAGATGGATGCTGAACGGTTCACAGAAGATCCCGGTTATAATATATTGAATGATGAAATATTGAAAGTGAGAGGGGTAATAGATTCGGTAGAAGAAGCATTTGCAGGCGAGACAGTTTCCCTGGAGGTATCGGAGTTCGACTTTTATGGTAGCATATCAGAACGCACTTCTAAGCATATTCTAAAGAAGGAGGCCAGGGTTTCGTTGGCGCCCATTTTTCACGAAGGGGAGATAAAGGCTGTCAGTTTAGTCGTTATCTCCGATGAATCTTATGACGATTGCCGGGATTTTGAGAGAAAAGGCAGACAGCTTTGCGCGATGGTGGATTCTGTGGTTGATTTCAGGCATGAGGTAAACAATCCTCTGCTTTTAATTAGCGGGAACGTACAGCTTATACTCTCAAAATCTGACGATCTTTCTCCCGACTTGAAGAAAAAGCTCGAAAAAGTGCTTACGAATGCAGGCCGGATTAAAGAAATTTTAGACCAGTATACTGCAGCAGCCAATGCGCTACGGCTGAATGAGGATCAGGTAAATGTAGATTAACATACTGAAATAGCAGACATCTCGTCAAGCGGGTTTGCCGGTTGAAATGGTACCGGGGAATTCGCTTGTCTTTTTTAGTGCGGATTTGTATCTTATTTCTTGTGGTTATAACAATGCTCTAAAGTAATTTCCGATATAATAAAGCGTAGAGCTATCCTATCCGTCATTCCCGTAAATCCTGATTTATCGGGATGCGTCGGGTGCGAAGCCTCCCTATGGGGGAATCTGATAGCATGTCAGACTCCGGACAAGCCGGAGTGACACACCAAACCATAAGAAATTACTTTTAAAAATAAGTATAACTGCGCATAAATAAAATCTGGAGAAACAGATATGGCGATATTAGTGACACGCGATTCTCGTGTTCTGGTTCAGGGAATAACTGGAGGTGCGGGATCATCTCATACCAAACGGATGCTGGAATACGGCACGCAGATCGTGGCGGGAACTTCACCTGGTAAGGGGGGGCAGGAGGTTCACGGAGTGCCGGTATACGATACTGTGCGCGAGTGCGTAGAAGAACGCAGCGCCGATACCTCGGTTATATTTCTGCCGGCGCAATTTGTGATGGAAGCGGGTATTGAGGCGGTACGGGCGGGGATCAAGCTGGTGGTAGTGGTGCCGGAACACATTCCCATCGCTGATATGCTGCAACTACGCCAGGAGGCGCAGCGCTGCGGGGCGCGCATCATCGGCGGCAACACTGCCGGGATCATTTCCCCGGGACAGGCCAACATCGGCATTATTCCGAATGTGGCCTTCAAGCCGGGACGAGTGGGAACGGTTTCGAGATCGGGATCGCTCACCTATTACATCGCCGATACGCTGACGCGGGAAGGTTTCGGGGAGACCACCTGCCTGGGTTTAGGCGGAGATCCGGTTCTGGGGAGCACATTTTCCGAAATTCTGGAACTCTTTGAAGCGGATCCCGACACCAAAGCAGTGGTCATGGCGGGAGAGATCGGAGGCGTTTACGAGGAAATGGCGACGGACACGATCCGGAGTATGAAGACACCGGTGATAGCTATGATAGGCGGTCTGCACGCTCCTCCAGGGAAACGGATGGGACATGCCGGAGCCATAGTGGAAGGAGCCATGGGAACCGCGGAAGCAAAGCTTAATGCCTTAAGCGAAGCGGGCGCGCACGCAGCCAAGACTTTTTCGGACATTCCCCGAATCCTGAACGAATTGGGGGTGTGATGGCTGATCCCTTCCGGGAACTGGTGGCTATCCTTCAGAAGCTGCGCGGCCCGGATGGCTGCCCCTGGGATCGCGAGCAGACCTTCGATTCCTTGAGGCCTTACATCTTAGAAGAGACATACGAAATATTGGAGGCGATCGACGAGAAAAGATACGCTCAGCTCAAGGAAGAGCTGGGCGATTTAATTTTGCATATCGTCTTCCAGGCTCAGGTAGCGAGGGAGATGGGCCTGTTCGAAATTGACGATGTGCTTAAAGGGATTAATGAGAAGCTCATCAAGCGGCATCCGCACGTTTTTGGGGAGGTTAAAGTCAGCGGCACCAGGGAGGTACTCGAAAACTGGGAGAAGATAAAGCTGGACGAAGGCGAAAAGAGGCTGTTGGGGGGCGTACCCAAAAGTTTGCCGTCGCTTTTACGGGCGTTTCGCGTGCAGGAGAAGGCGGCGGGAGTCGGCTTTGACTGGGAGAGCGACAGGGACGTTATCGCCAAGATTCTGGAGGAAATAAAGGAGCTGCGCAGAGCGAGATCAAAGGGCAACCAAGCAGAGGTTGAGGAAGAGTTCGGGGACCTGCTGTTCGCGATGGTGAATCTGGCGCGCTGGTGGAAGGTGACGCCGGAAGAGGCGCTCAGAAAAACGGTGGAGAAGTTTATGCGCAGGTTCGCCTACATCGAAGACGTGCTGAAGGAAAGGGGACAGGACATAAAAAAAGCTACCCTGGAAGAGATGGATGCGATCTGGGAAGAAGCGAAGGGGAAGGGAATTTAGAATTTTATAAGAAGAAAAGAAGACAGAAGTAAAGAATGTAAAAGGGAAAAATTGTCTGAGCTTTAAAGCATGGGGTTAAAACCCCATGCCCAGCCTCTGAGTAAAGTCGCTGAAGCGACTGGTGGACTCCCAAAGAATTAGGTGGGGGAAGCACCCCCACTCTACTTTTGTTCTTGCGGGAGCACCAAGGGCACTGCTTCGCAGCAAGCCCCCGAGCTACCATTTTCACGTAAT
>CBDUWK010000304.1:0-3852 GCA_965370905.1 uncultured bacterium
CCGTGAACTTGAAAATCGACTCCAGATGATCATCCAGAACGTCGGCTCCGAGGAAAAACTTGAGGAGATGTATGGTTATTCCATCCGCCGCATCAGGCGGGATTTCCGTACCACCGTTGAAGAAAACCTCCTTGTAGAGAGAGTAAAACACTCCTTCCTGCAGTCTATCCAGGTCATTCGAACCGAAATCGAGCGGTATTTCCAAGATCATTCCGAAGAATTCCCCTCTATGAAGGATGCGGTGGAAATCGCACACATACTGCGTGAAACCGGCAGCGCTGGTTTGGCAGACACGCGGGCACAGGCTTTGGCCGATTCAATATTCGATGCCATCAAGGCAGGCGCTTCATTCGATAGCCTCGCGCTGCGCCTATCAGAAGATACCAACAGCGCTAAGAACTTCGGAAATATCGGCTGGACCCGCACCGGAGATCTCCTGTCAGCCTATGAAGCTGCCGCTTTTGTATTAAATCCCGGCGAAATATCCAGGCCTATCCGGACCCAATACGGCTACCACATCATCCGTTTGGATGGCCGGCGCGAGGACTCGATTCTCACCTCCCATATCCTGCTGATCCCCAAAATCACCGATGAAGATGAGCGCCCTGTAGTCGATTTACTGGCTGACCTTCGTACTGAAATTATCACAGGTTTAGCCTTCGGCGAAGCCGCAAAACTGTATTCCCAGGATGTTGAGAGCTCCAACCGTGAAGGCTATCTGGGTTGGTTCTCCCTGGATGACATGCCCGAGGATTTTAGAGCGACTATCAAAACTCTCGCAGTGGATGAAATAAGCAATCCCTTTAAAACTGAATATGGATATCACCTAGTAATAATCCTGAACCGGCGCGAAGCACGCGAACTCACCCTAACAAGTGATTGGGAATTGATCTCCCAGAGAGTTCTAAATGCAAAACAGGAGAAAGCCTACAACGAATGGCTCGATAAGTTGAAAGATCGCTACTTCATCGAAATAAAAGGATAGTCGAAACAGCCCCCAAACTTCGATCAATAGAAAAATATTTCTTATCCGCACTTGACATTGCAGTGTAAAATGTATTATATTGATAGTTGATTCCTTTTATCGCCGGGTCATAACATATGATTCCTCCTCGTTACAATTCCTGCTTAGCCTTCACGCTCACCGTCTTTATTTCATTAGCGGTCACTATTCACTATGGTTTGGCTTCCACCATCGGACTCGTGGGGGGAGACGCCACCGTTGACGGTCGCCCTCTTTTGATTAAAAACAGGGACAACTCCGCTAACGCCAACCAGGAATTTTTCTTCAACCGTGATGGGCCCCTTAATTATATCTCTGTCTCATATGCCGGCTTGACCGACCAAGCCTTCGGAGGTGTGAATGAAGTGGGATTTGCAATCGTTAACGCCAACGCCTGGAATATGGAATCCCAGGTGCCGGGTCCCGATGACGATGGCATCATCATGGACCACGCCTTGCGCAATTGCGTCACTGTGGAAGATTTCCAGGCGGTTATGGACTCGACCAACTTGACCGGTAGAACCCGCCCCTTCATATCTGCAGTTATGGACGCAGCTGGCGCAGGCTCTTTCTTTGAAGCGGATGACTCAACGTATTTCCGGTTCGACGTCAACGATTCTACAGCCGCCCCCAACGGTTACATGGTGCGCGCTAACTTCGCTTATGAAGGAGGTTCTTACCATCTCGGACCACACCGTCACGACCGCTTCCTGGCGCTGCTCGATTCCGCCTATGCAGGCGGATTCATTTCCCACGACTTTATCTCCATGTACGTTCAACAGGATATCGTCAACGAAGAAACCAATCCCTACCCGCTGCCCTTCGCTGGCCGCGAAGAGGTGATGCCTTACGGGTTAATCCACACTCACGATGCCCTGAACCGGGACATCACCCGCTCCGGATGCGTCATCCAGGGCGTAACGGCGGGCGAGGATCCACAACTGGCTGCGATCTGGGCGATTGTAGGAGAACCGACCGCCACCATCGCACTGCCACTTTGGGTGTATGCCGAAAGTACCCCGGTCGAATTCGATGGCCCCGAATATTCCGCGTTGAACCTGAAAGCTCAAGATTTTCGAGACTATCTCTATCAGCGCCACTGGTCCGATGACGCTATCGATACCTGGAAAATGTTGGACGAGAACGGCGCTGGGTTACTGTCGTTTTTAAATTCACTGGAATCGCAGGTGGATTTTTCTGGGGATTCAGCTCTCTCCGTCTGGCGTGTCCAGGGTCTGCCTTCGCCAATCGAAGTTGAAAACTTCCAGAATTTTCTCGCCGCGAACACATTAGCGCAGATGGAAACTTGGGGGCCGCCGCAAACCCCTGAGATAACCTTCACCTGGATCGATCCGGAACAGGTACAGATCGATTGGACTCCGGTAAGTCTCGACGTGTTCAACCGCCCCATAACGGTATCCTCCTATACAGTATATGGTTCCAACCAACCATTCCTCGACCGGTTAAGAGGAGATTCGCTCACTACCGTTTCTACTCCACCAGCTATCTTAACAGTCCCGCAAGATAAGCGCTTCTTCCAGGTTCGCTGTCATCCCTAGTTTCCTTACACTGTGGGACAAAAACGCCGCCTGCGAACCTTAACCTCACTTCCCCTTAGACCACACCTTAAATCGCTTGACTTTAACCTCTTCTGAGTTTATAATCAATGACGGGAAATTATAACTTCCAACTCTAAACGATAATGAGTCTAAAACGTCACCTCTCTTTGCGCGCCAAACTCTTTATTTTCTTGTGCGTCGTAAGTCTATTGCCGCTGCTACTCTCGTCAACCGTGTTGACCAGTTTGGGTGGCAACAGCTTTCGTCGCTTACTCCGATTACAGGTGAGGGATGGACTTGATCAGACCGAACGATCCTTCCAGGTGATGGAGAAGCGACTTCTGTCGGAGGTAATTGCCGTAGCTCACTGGGAAGAACTGGCCACCTTTTTCCTCACCAGAAACCAGGATTGGATCAAAGCGAATCTCGAAGCTTGGGCTCCCCAGACTTATCAACTCGACTATCTTGCGCTCGCCGATGAAAACGGTAACGCACTTTACCAATGGTCTCCTTATGGTGATACCGGTGATGAAATTCTCCAGGCCTTGCGCCAAGATTCTAAAAGCTCAAATTCTGGATGGATCTCGACTCCCCGGGATATATTCCTCCTGGCAGAAAGCAAACTCACGAAAGGGAATGACACTCTTGGTACCCTGATATTCGGTCGCAGATTGTCGCATCGTCTCCTCCTGGAACTGAACGACAACCAGGAAGCAGAGCTTCTGGTTTACTACGGAGGCAAACTGCTGGCAACCACCGATACCACCAGTGCTATTCCCCTGACTGATCCTTCTGAGTTCTTTTCCGGCGCCGCCTCTGACGATGGAACTTACGTTTATGAAACTGCCGATAAAAAACACGTAATAGGTTTCCGCAGCCTGGAGAATCCCCAGGGGATGGAAATTGCTACAGTTGGCTGGTTTGCCAGCCAGTTGTCAGCAAAATTCATACAGGAAGCCATACGCGATTTGTTGTTCTATTTCGGGATACCACTAATAGCGTTGATACTTGTTGCAGCGTTCGCACTCGGTTTATGGATTGAAAGTCCAATTCGCACCCTCTCGAATATCATGGAAAAAGTGCGCAGCACCGGTGATCTCACCCAACAGGCGCCCGTTTCCGGTGGAGGCGAAATCTCTACCATGTCCTTAACATTCAACCAGATGCTGCAGCAACTCGCTAAACAGCACAATGAACTGGCTACCTTCCAAACCATGATTCAAGCCATGAAGGAAGGCGTTCTGATCGAAGCTCCTGATCATCAGATTATATATATGAATCCTCGCATGG
>CBDUWK010000305.1:0-3851 GCA_965370905.1 uncultured bacterium
AAACTCTCCCTTAACTTTTTACCAAAACTGTCCGAAAGGCTTTGACGACATACATTATCACTAATCTATATAACCTAACGAACGGAGTCTTTCCTGCAGTGCTTCCTCCTCCCCGGCGCTGATTTTACTCGAGATACTCTGGAAAGGGTGCAATTCCTGCTGCCAATAGTTTAACTGTTCAAGCAGTCTCTGCCGGATTGCCTGCACTTCCCCTTCAGAATCCAGGGAAATCTCTTTCTCACCATCAGATAGTTCGAACAATTGTTCAAGAGGTGGATCGAAAATCGATTCTTTGTATTGAAAGGTCAGTATAAGCTTGTGGTTATCGTCATGAACGCTGCGCAGGAGATAAGGTCCGTATTGTTGTGTGATCAGCTCAGAGAAGGTATAAGGCTCCGGCTGATAATCGGAATCTGCTTGAACTGAACCCATCAGGCTCACACCTCGGTGATACGGTTCGAATCTGTGGGCATTCTCCAGTTCCAGGAAATCTATCGTAGTAGGGACGATGTCGATAGAACTAACTCTGCTTTCGATTCTACTCGTATAATGGTATCCGGGAAATTTAATAATAAGCGGGATAGCGGTTTCCTGGCTGCGTAATGAGAACCCATGACCGTAAATAGGCTCCCCAAGGGGGTTTTCGTACTCCCAGAACGCCTCACCATGATCAGAAGTAAGTATGATAAGCGTACTGTCATAAAGTCCGATCTCTTTCATTCGACTGATTAGATTACCGAACTCAGCATCAAAATAGTGCACTGAGGCATTATATAGCTGCTGTGAAACTTCCCTTTCAATTGCGGTAAGACGGTGATTAAGTGGGTTTTTGGTTGAATCGGATATTAAATGACGGAGCTCTGAATTTACAAATTGCTTTTGATGATTCTCTGGAGGATCATAGGGATTATGTGGATCAATATACCACAGCATGGCAAAAAAGGGTGACGCGGTATTCTCTTCAGCCCACAGAAGAAATCGTCTATTGACTTCCTGAGCAGGCGTGTTCTTCCAGGAGCCATCTTCAACGAATACCTGGAAACCCTGGGCGAGGCCATTGCGAGCTGATACATGAGGATTGGTTGAGAACCCATAGGTTCGATAGCCTTGATTTAGTAGCACCTCAGCCAGGCTCAAAAGTTTCGATGAAGTCTTCCTTGTATAATCAGTATACCCATGCTCGCCGGGATAAACGGAACAGAGGATTGCAGGTGAGGAATTAATTGTGTTGGGCCCCTGAGCTGTAGCATTTAGAAAAACAACAGATTCGCTGGCGAAAGCGTTTATATTAGGAGTGAATCTGCATACCGGGTTATTAGCACCCAGGCAGTCGGACCTCCAGGCATCTACAACCAGCAAGATGACGTTTGATTTACCAGCCGAAATTTGATTGGCCCGCATCGGACTGATGAAAAAAGTTAAAATCGAAACAGCGATGACAACGATGCCGGTAGTTATCAGCGTAATCTTAGCGACAATGGCTTTGCCCACAGAATCAATCAATCGCTGAAACAGAGAACTCCAAATAATAAACTTCAATCCGAGAAAGAGTAGAAATGCCCCTAACACCAACCCTCCATTGAATACGATCCTATCAGCGCTAAAAAGAATCGATAGCTTACCCAAATTCGTGTTGTAGCCGATAATGAGTAAAGAGACGAGTGCGGTCGAAGCAGCCAAGAGCAAAGCAAATGTTCTACTGGATTTTAAAGGATCTGTCGATCTCTTATTGAAGAAAGAGTACACTAACCAGAACAGTATCAGAATCCAGATGATACAAATTCCAGTAATCACGGAAACACTCACCACGTCTTTCAATACAGTAGTAGAAAAATAGAATAATATCGCATTTTGCATGTTGAGGGTGAGGTAATCATTCGTCACTGTCCAGTGGATTGTGCGAATACAGGAGATCAGAATTCCAAGAGTGATCGTCGGTAGGATTACCGATATGAATGAGTACAGAAGTTTGGATATCATCGCAGAGACTATTATTAAAAGGGGTTTATAGTAAGAGTAGGGGCACATTATTGCACCCCTACTGTATTTCCCACTTTTATTTGAACCTAATCCTTGGTTAGTTCATCCAGTTCATCGACCAGATTTGAGAAGTAAGTAACCAATGCCTCAACAGGAGCCGGAGTAGCCATATCCACGCCGGCGTCCTGCAATAATTCTACCGGATGTTTTGAACTACCGCTTTTCAGGTAGTCGATATATCTGTCAACCGAGCCCTTCTTTCCATCGAGAATATCCGTCGCTAAAGCAACCGCCGCGGCATAGCTCGTCGCATACGTATAGACATAGTAGCCCCGATAGAAATGCGGTATGCGTGCCCAGGAAATGCTGGACAGCTCCTCGTATTCGGCCGCGGGACCGTGGAATTCCTTGAGGAGATTGTAGTAAAGTTCACTCAAACTATCTTCAGTGAGAGGCATACCTGCTTCGCCCATCTTATTCGCTTCCCATTCCCAGGTGGCAAACATGGTCTGGCGGTAGAAAGTACCTCGCACAGCGTTGAGGTTCTGTTCCAGGAGAGCGATTAAACGTTGCCTGGCTTTCTCCTTGGCTTCACCTTTCTTTGCCTTTTTATATGCCTTGCGAGCTTCATCCAGCAATTTAGAAGAAAAGATAGCTTCGTTGGTGGTAGAGGCTACCTCAGCGTTGAAGATGGCGTAATCTTTGTTTGGCAGTGCCTGGGTCTTCTCCGAATACCAGGTATGCATGGCGTGGCCAACTTCGTGCGCGATCGTGCTCACGTCTTCCAGAGTTAGACCCTTCTCGTAATCGAAGTTGTACAGCATATAGGGGTGCACGCCGTAACACGAACTCGAATATGCTCCGCCGCGCTTGTTGTCGTTGGCATAGGGATCCACCCAGCCGTTTTTGGAATTCAGACCGTAACTGATGTCCTCGGTATATTTTTCCCCCAACGGCTCAAGATAATCCACAATCGTCTCCACACCCTCTTCCCAGGTGTAGCGGTCGTCGGGTGCTTCTGAGAAGGATACATAATAGTCCCAATGACGGAGGTGATCCACACCCAGCATTCGCTTGCGAATTTCGTTATATTTGTGCAGCGGCGCTAAATTAGCCCTGGTTGTTTCCACCAGATTAATGTAAACGTCTTCAGCAATAAACGACGATTTTAGATCGGCCTGCAGGGTGTTTTCGTATTTGCGGGCTCGGGTAATGTAGAGGTTCTTCTTGATATTACCGTTCATCAAGGCAGCCAATGTTGTCCCGAAGCCTTCATATCCATTCCACAGCGCTTTGAAGTAATCTTCGCGTACCTGTCGGTTCTTGTTCACACGCCAGGAAGTCCAACCGGAGTCCGTAACTTCCACCGAATCACCGTTTTCATCCGTGATATATCCGAATTTCATATCCACGTCGGTCAGCTTCCCAAAGACGTCAGATGCTGTACCTGTGATATTCATCGAATGAGCTATTATTTCTTCCTCTTGCTCCGACAACACATGCTCCTGCAGCAGGTACATGTCCTCGTACGATTTCCGGTAGTCCTCAAGTTCAGGATTATCGTCAACGTATTTCACCATGGTTTGTTCAGGAATCAGCAATAACTCCGGCTCCTCCCACGCCAACTTCTGGTTGAAATCGATATATAACATTTGAATCTGTTGCTGCATACCTGACCAGTCAGAGTTACTCAGGTCTACATGGTAGTTGAACATTACGTAAACCCACAATTTCTCGACGATGGGCATCAGCTCCTCGACAATGTCATTAAAAGCTATCAGACTGCCGACGGGGTCCTTAGCCTCGACCCAGACCATCTCCTGTTTCTCATTTTGCGTATCGTCGCCAGTCATCGAATGTACTTCTGAAGG
>CBDUWK010000306.1:0-3845 GCA_965370905.1 uncultured bacterium
ACGAGGCTGAAGAAGGAGGATACTGGGCAGAGGTTCCCTCTATCCCCGGCTGTGTAACACAGGGCGATACCTTTGATGAGCTGTTAACGAATTTATATGAAGCAGTGGAAGGCTGCCTTTCGATTGATATGAAAAGTATCACTCTGAGCGACAAGGATAAAGTCCTGGAGATCGCAGTTTGAAGGCCGTTTCGGGGAAGAAATTTGCCCGTGTACTCGAGAAAAACGGCTGGGAGTTAAATAGGATCAACGGAAGCCACCATATATACACAAAAAAAGGACACCCAGCTCGCATATCTGTTCCGGTGCACGGAAACAAACCGTTGAAGATAGGATTACTGGAGCACATCATGAAGCTCGCAGGTATTCCTGAAACGGATATAAAATAATCCCCTGGTCGGGGGGTGGCCGGGACAGCTCGATGTCCCGGTAACTAACAAAATTGACATTGTCATTCTGGCCTGCCCTTAAGTGGCGAAGTCCAGAGCATAGCCCCCCTTTGGGGGAATCCAGTAAAATGGGTGGCCGGGACAGCTTGATGTCCCGGAACGGATCGGATCGAAAAATAATAAAATATAAATATGATTATCTCACTAAACCACTACCTCGTTCTGGCAGCCTTTCTCTTCTGCATCGGAGTTGCCGGTGTGCTGACCCGCAAGAACGCCATCATCATCCTGGCATCCATCGAACTGATGCTGAACGCGGTCAACCTGACCTTTGTGGCTTTTGCCCGGCACTGGGGAGACGTCAGCGGACAGATATTCGTCTTCTTCTCCATGGTCGTCGCAGCAGCCGAAGTCGCCGTCGGTCTGGCTATTATCGTGGTCCTCTTCCGCCACAAAGAGACCATCAACATAGATGAAGTCAACTTAATGAAGTGGTAATAAACCGTTCACACTGAATTCCTCAAATAAATTATGGAACCTCACACCGTCTCCACCACACACAGCTCAATCCTTTGGCTGATTCCTCTCTTCCCCTTTCTCGGGATGCTCATCAACGGGCTTCTGGGTAAACGGCAGAAGGAGTTGACCGCCGGAGTATTAGCCAGCCTGGCCATGTTCGCCTCCTTCGTCGTATCGGCCATCGTTCTATTCCAGCTAATAGGAATGGACCCCGAAGCCCGCTCGCTCACACAGACGCTCTACACCTGGATGCATGTCGGCGATTTCAGTGCTAATATAAGCTTTCTCATCGATCCGCTGTCAGCAGTGATGATCCTGGTTGTTACCGGCGTCGGTTTCCTTATCCACGTCTATTCCATCGGCTACATGAAGGGCGATCCGGGCGTGGTGCGTTACTTCACTCAGCTCAACCTGTTCGCCTTTTTCATGCTGCTTTTGGTCATGGCGGACAACTACCTGCTGATGTTCGTCGGCTGGGAAGGCGTGGGACTATGCAGTTACCTGCTGATCGGCTTCTGGTTCGATGACATGGAAAAAGCCATCGCCGGGAAGAAAGCTTTCGTAGTCAACCGCATCGGCGATTTCGGCTTCCTGTTGGCCATGTTTCTGATCTTCGTTACCTTCGGTTCGCTGGAATTCCAGACCGTCTTCGAGAGAGCCGCCGGAATGCCTTATGGAGCTGGAGTAGTCACGACAATTACCCTGCTTTTATTCTTGGGAGCAATCGGAAAATCCGCCCAGCTTCCGCTGTATGTCTGGCTGCCTGACGCTATGGCAGGCCCTACCCCCGTTTCAGCCTTGATTCACGCCGCTACTATGGTAACGGCAGGCGTTTACATGGTTGCCCGCTCGAACATCCTCTTTACACTTTCTCCGGTTTCAATGGGTGTTGTCGCTGGTATCGGCGCCGCAACCGCTTTATACGCAGCTACTATCGGTCTGACCCAATTCGACATTAAGAAAGTTTTAGCTTATTCGACCATATCTCAATTGGGTTACATGTTCTTGGCCTGCGGTGTGGGAGCGTTCGGTGCTGGTATCTTCCATTTGATGACGCACGCTTTCTTCAAGGCGCTGTTATTTATGGGAGCGGGATCGATCATTCACTCCATGCATCATTACTACCACCAGATCGGCTCGCATGACGACCCGCAGGATATGCGCAATCTGGGAGGCCTGAAAGATTACCTCCCGAAAACCTACTGGACCTTTTTGATAGCCACCCTGGCAATAGCCGGTATTCCAGGCCTATCGGGATTCTTCTCCAAAGACGAGATCCTCTGGAAAGCCTTCTCCTCCGGACACACTGCCGTCTGGTTTATCGGCGCGGTTGCCGCAGGACTTACCGCTTTCTACATGTTCCGCTTGGTTTATTTGACCTTCTTCGGCGATTTCAAATCCGCCCAAGGAGGTGAACACCCGCATGAAAACCCACCGGTAATGACGGTTCCGTTGATAATCCTGGCTCTGCTTGCAGTTATAGGCGGCTGGGTGGGAATCCCCGCCGTCCTCGGCGGAGGCAACCACATCGAACACTGGTTCCACCCGGTTTTCGCGGAAGCGGAACACATCGCGCAAATCTACGGCGGGCACGGTATCCACAGCCACAGCATAGAAATGACCGTGATGATAATCTCCGTAGTGATTGCTCTGGCGGGAATCGGTTTAGCGCACCTCTTCTACCGCAGGAAACCTGAACTGCCGGAAAAAGTGGCGACTTCTGCAGGGCCAGTACACAAACTGATCTTCAACAAATATTACGCAGATGAGATATACGAAGCCGGAGTGGTAACTCCCATACAGAAGACTTCCGATTTCTTCCTCTGGCGCTTCTTTGACGTGAAGATCGTGGATGGTTCCGTAAACGGAGTTGCTTACCTGGTCAACTGGGCCGCTTCGCAGGTTCGCAAAGTCCAAACCGGCCGTGTGCAGAACTACGCCCTCATCATGGGCGCAGCAGTGGTACTTGTAGTATTGGCTTTTGTTCTTTAAAACTACTAAATTGTCATTCCTGCGAACGAAGGAATCCAGAGACGTAGATCGGATCCCCTGAATCCGACGGAAAATCTGTTGAGAGAGCAGTCAGACGCCCCCGTCTGACTGAAAAAATATAGTCATTGCGAGACCCTGAAAGGGTCGAAGCAATCTCCTGAATTAATATAAGAATGATTCGCTTATGCACCTGGATTTCACATCGTTGGACAAAGCTTTAGCCAGTCTGAACCGCGCCATCCAGCGGTCTCAAGGCTCTCCCCAAGATGAAGAAGTACGAGATGCCGTCATCCAGCGCTTCGAATACACCTACGAGCTCTGCTGGAAAATGCTGAAGCGTCAGCTTGAATTGGAGGCACCCAATCCAGCAATTATCGATCCTCTTTCATTTCGCGATCTGCTGCGTGAAGCTGCCCAGGTCGGGATTCAAATAGATATGGAACGCTGGCTGGATTACCGTGAAATGCGCAATATCACTTCGCACACCTATGATAACCAGAAAGCCCAAAGCGTTTATCGCAGCGCGATTGAGTTTTACGACGATGCCCTTGCTCTTTTAGAGGCTCTGAAAAAGAGAAGCCATGATTAACCTCAAGCCGGAATGGCTGGAAACGGTAAAACTGATTCTGGCTGAACATGTGCCTGAGTTTGACGTGCTGGCTTTCGGATCGAGAGTTACCGCCACCGTTAAGGAATTTTCCGATCTCGATCTCGTGATCATGACCACAGAGCCGTTGTCCATCAGGCGCTTGGCCCGCTTGAAGGAGGCCTTTTCCGAATCCGATCTGCCGATTAAGGTGGACGTGGTGGATTGGGCCACCACCGATGAAAGCTTCCGTGCTATTATTCAGAAGGGAACGGAGGTGGTACAGAAGGCGAGTAAAGGTTAATCTTGGGGATTAATCACCGCAGAACGTTGTCATTCCTGCGAACGCAGGAATCCAGA
>CBDUWK010000307.1:0-3845 GCA_965370905.1 uncultured bacterium
AGTATCTTTCCTTTCTCATTACCGTGAACCTTGACCGGCAGAGTCAGGAAATCGATAGGGATACCTTCCGCCAACAGATCATCTATCTCTTCTGCTATAGCTGGCATTTCTTCTCTGGAGCGGCGGTAAACTACTCGCGGTTGAGACCCCATACGTAAAACCGATCTGGCCACATCCATAGCCGTGTTCCCTCCACCGACGACAACGACACGGTCACCAACGCTTACTTCATCCTTGAAGGCAATCTTGCGCAGCACTTCAATACCGGGGATAACGTCTTCCAACTCCTGGCCTTCTGCGCCGAGTTTGCGAGACAGATGGAATCCTGTAGCAAGGAAAACTGCATCATGTTTTTCTCTCAGCTCCTCGAAGCTGATATCCTCCCCCACGCGGGTGTTCAATTTCAGTTCGACGCCATAGCTGAGAATGTGATCTATTTCATGCTTCAGAACTTCGTTTGGCAGCCGATAGTCGGGGATACCAACAAGCATCATGCCACCAGCCTCGGGAAAAGATTCGTAAACAGTTACACTGTAACCCAAGCGCGCCAGATGGTACGCGCAGGATAAGCCAGCGGGACCGGCTCCGATGACTCCAACCGTTTTATCCTTCTTCTTTTCCAAGAATTTAGGCTTCAGCTTCCTCTCGTAATTGACGTCCGCCAGATAACGCTCGAGCATATGGACATTGAGTCTACCACCCATTTCACTCCGGTTGCATTCACTTTCACAGGGATGGGGACAAACTCGTCCGCAGATTCCTGGAAACGGATTGGTTTTCAATATCAATTCCCAGGCTTCCTGATATTTGCCCTTGCCGATTAAGTGGATGAACTCCACCGTGTCGGTTCCGGCAGGACAGTTCAAGTTGCAGGGTGGCGCTTTATCTTCGTAATAAGGCTCGATATTACGCCAGGAGGCGGTCTTATTGACGGTCATACGCCCCATAGAAGCTGGAGCGATAGGCATATCCCGGTAGGTTTTTATTACAATTTTTTCGTCGCTCATAATTCTCTATTGCAGTTTCTGATTTGCTTTAAATTGAAATGGGGAGATTTACAGAATCTGTTCGGATATAGCATTGTAAGCATCAATGGCAGCTTGCGCGTTAGCTTCGGGTTTAATAGGCGCTTCTTCTTTAATCGCAGCAACTACAGAATCAAGGCTGACCATGCCGGTAACCTTGGCGAAAGCGCCTAATATTGCCGTGTTAACGATGGGTTGTGTGATCGATCCTAACTTATTGTTGACGGCAATTCGAGTGGCGTTCACACCAACTGTTCGGAAACGATCTGGGAGTTCGAATTCTGCAGGATCTTGATCCGTATTCATCAGAATTATTCCGCCATCTTTCAATCCCTGAGTTAGGTCGAAATATTGGATCAATGAGGAATCGAGGATAATGATGTGATCCGGTTCATATACCTGTGTTCGTAGACGTATGATTTTATCTGAGATGCGGACGAAGGTCATAACAGGGGCGCCGCGCCGCTCAACACCAAAAGTTGGAAAGGTCTGAACGTGTTTGTCTTCCTTGAAGAAAGCCACGGCGAGCAATTTCCCGGCGAGTACGCCTCCCTGCCCCCCGCGACTGTGAAAACGAAGTTCTATCATGGTAGGTTTCAGTTTGATCGATTATCAGTTCAATTAATCTAATACAATATATGAGAATAATTATTAATAATTCAGAGTGGGATTTCTTCCATATCATCAGTTATTCGTATTACCCGGGCACGGCCATGAGGATTGTAATCGTGCTCCAAATGACCAAATTTATACATAATACCATGATTCCGTTTCAATACGTTCTTCCATGAAATACCTGTAATGGGTGTTCGAGTGGGGAGAAAGTGAAGCAGGTCTACACCTATCTTACGGGCATGTTCAATAGTAGTATGAATTGATTTCGCGGAATCATTCCAACGGAAGTAAAGGTATTGCCAGACGATATAAGGGTAATTTTGCTCTTTTAGCTGACGTTGCTTTATCAATTTCTCCATTCCAGAAAGAGCGCGGCTAAGTTCTCCTCCACGTCGATACCTCTCATATTCTTTCTGAGTTGTGCCGTCTATTGAGAATACAATTATATCTAACTTGGTATCGAGTAAACGCGCAACGTTTTTTTCGTTTTCGAGGGGAATCCCATTAGTAGAAACGGAGGCGATTACTTCAGGGAATCCTTTCTTTAAATAATCAATATAATCGTAAATATTGTTGTCCAGGAGTGGTTCACCAAAACCGAAAAACAGCACAAATTTATTAGTGCGATGTTCTATA
Organism: uncultured bacterium; assembly: GCA_965370905.1. Lineage (GTDB taxonomy): Bacteria > Electryoneota > B3-LCP > B3-LCP > B3-LCP > JALGVT01. The sequence continues at coordinate 2,277 of CBDUWK010000307.1, forward strand.
ATTTCATCTAAAAGCGATCGAACCACTTTTGGCGATAATTTGGTCCCGGCTCGATGTTTTTCAACTTCATCGCGTCTGCAAATGGCGCATTCAAGGTTACAGATAGGTGTTGTTTCAATATGCAAATTAAAAAAAAATGGCTCTACCTTGTGAATATCATTAAAAGATTTAGGGACTTTTTCAAAGGCAAAGCAGGCCGCACAATGCCGTAATGGTAGCCTGTTGGCTCGGAAGCTGGCACGGAGTTCTTCGAATCCATCACCGTGCCAAATCTCTTCAAGGGAAGATTCATTTACGTTCCCCAAATTGATCAGTCCATGGTCAGCGCATACACAAGTCACTTCGCCGTTGGAAAACACCAGGGTATTGGCTCCCTCGAAAATATTACGACAATGAAAGCGTTTCCCCGGTCTTAAGTGTCTGTAAACGTAATTATAGAAAGTACGCAACAACTCCTTGCCCATATGCCGCAGGGCGATATTCAAGTGATAACTAAAACCGTATTTATATATTTTTGACATAATGAAATTTCTACACAAGTAGCTAAATAAAGTACAAAACATTTGCAGTTAATTCAAGTGAAAACTGAATTATGTGATCTGAGTTATCATCCAGCTTCCCTCCAGCGATGAAAATTGGCTTGCATTATTAGTTTCTATTGATTAATTTACAGGCTAAATCTCTGTTCCCTGTAAATGCGCACCACGGAGTAATAAATTAAGTTCGCATGCTTAATCGTATCACAGTTGCACTACCACTACCGCTCGACCAGACCTTCGAATATTTGTGCCCCCCGAAACTGGCGGATCGCGCCCGGCCGGGATGCCGCGCGGTAGTGCCCTTTGGGAAGAAAATCCTGACCGGAATCATCGTTGCGGACACAGACAGCGGATTACCAGCAGAGAAGCTGAGGGAGGTAACTAACCTTCCGGACCAAGAACCGTTATTACCGTCAACCGTCATTGATCTCGCTAAGTGGGTTTCAGAGTATTATTTCTGTTCCTGGGGTGAAGTTTTAAAAGCCGCTCTTCCAGCTGGTTTTTTGCAGGCGGGAACGCGAATATTGCAGTCGACTCCTATCTTACACAGAGAGATGGTTCAATTATCGGAAGCTATCGATCCGGGTGAGTTATCGAAAAAAGCATCATATTTATCCAACCGAGCCCCACGACAAGCGCAGATATTGGAGAAAATTGTATCTGAACCGAATCGGAGATGGCTGAAAAGCGAACTTATCCGAAAAACTAATAGTTCCTACCAGGCTTTGAACAATCTAATCGAGGCGGGTATTATAAAATGCGAAAAGGTGCAGATCAAACGCTATCCGACTCTGGAGGCATTGACGCGTGCAGATGAAGCCCCGCTTCCTCAACCCAACCCTGATCAGGCAAAAGCCATAGAAGCGATTTTTGCTAGCATAAACCAGCATGATCGGACGACGTTTTTGCTATACGGTGTAACAGGTTCCGGTAAAACTCTCGTTTATCAAAAAGCCATAGAACGAGTGTTGGAATCCGGCGGGGAAGCTCTGGTACTGATACCGGAAATATCCTTAACACCGCAGATCGT